>NZ_JBSWUU010000001.1:2092500-2357500 GCF_056159225.1 Ruegeria sp. AWH4_226
ATTTGTGCAGGACAGCCACAAGACAACACGGAGTCGCGGTATTGGAACCGACTCAATTCTTCCCCCTTCGCCCGACTCGCCGCGTCTTGTCAGGCTAAAAAACTTGGCCATTCCGCAAGGGCTTGCACATCAGATAAGGATGCGGTCACTTCCCCGCCAAGATAAGGTCACGCGAAAAAGCCATGGTACCCACGCAAGCATCTACTTTCCCCTGTATTCGAACGGTCGGATTGGATGGGCTGTTGGTTTCGTTTGCCGACTCAATGGCGGAACCCTCGAACCGGGCGGCGCTGGCGTTTCGCGAAGCGATCGACACCGCTAATTGGGACGGTGTGATTGAAACATCGGCGTCCCTGGCATCAACCTATATTCGCTTCGATCCGCTGATGCTGGCGCATTCCGAGATCCACGGGCGGGTTCACAAGTTACTGCATCGTGAGAATTGGTACGAGGCACCTCTGCCTGCGGGGCGTCGCCTATGGAAAGTACCAACCGTTTATGGTGGTGAACTTGCGCCGCAATTAGATGAAGCTGCCGCCGCAGCGGGGCTTTCCCCGTCCGAAGCCATAGATCGCCTGAGCCAAAGTCGCGTCCGCGTTCTGACCATCGGGTTTGCCCCCGGTCAGCCGTATCTTGGCCCACTGGGACCGGAGTTCAACATACCGCGCCTCAAAGAGCTCACTCCGATGGTGCCTGAGGGCGCGTTGGTTCTGGCCATCTCGCAGTTCGTATTGTTTTCGGGACCGACCCCAACTGGCTGGCGGCATATCGGCCAAACCGCGTTTCGCTGTTTCCGCCCCGAAGCCCAGGAAAGCTTTGCCTTGCGACCAGGGGACGAGATGCAGTTCCTGCCGGTTTCACGCGCGGAGCTTGAGAAGCTTCGCGAGATCGATGTCGACACGGGCGGTGCGACCTGCGAGGAGATACCCTTGTGACTCTGCTGGTGCATCAAGTCGGGCCAGCCTGCACCCTTCAGGATCAAGGGCGCAGGGGCTATCTGGATCGGGGGCTTTCGCGGTCGGGTGCGGCCGATCAGCTGGCGCTGCACGAAGGTGCCGCGCTGTTGGGGCAAAACCCGGACTGTGCCGCGCTGGAAATGGCGGGCATGGGGGGCACGTTTGAGGCGATCCAACCAGTTTGCATCGCCCTGACTGGTGCGCCGATGCAGGCCAGTATTGATGGTGCTGCAATTGCCTGGAATGCCTCACATGCGATGGGACCCGGTCAGAAGTTGAAGATCGGAGCGGCGACACAGGGCACCTATGGCTACCTGCATGTCGGCGGCGGAATTGATGCGCCTGTGTTCCTTGGGTCCCGCTCAACCCACCTGACGGCAGAAGTCGGGCGCGCGCTGCAGGCCGGTGATATTCTGCCAAACGGGCCGTACTCCGGCGGCGCGGGAATGAAGCTGAAGACCGAGGATCGCTTTGCCGGTGGCACGCTGCGCGTGGTTGCGAGCTTTCAGACCACCCTTTTCGATCAGGAGACGCTTGACCGATTCACCCAGACGTCGTTCCGCCGAGGCACGCGGGCAAACCGAATGGGGATGCAACTGGAAAGCGACGGTGAAGGTTTTGCCGCAAAGGGCCAGCTGAACATATTGTCCGAGGTGATAACCCCCGGTGACATTCAAATGACCGGAACCGGGAGCCCCTTTATCCTGCTGCCCGAATGCCAGACCACCGGGGGATACCCTCGTATCGCCTCTGTCCTGCCCTGTGACCTGCCGCGCGCAGCGCAGACCCCGGCTGGCGAGCACATACGGTTCAAGTTCGTAACGATGGATGAAGCGGTCGCGCTGCACCAAACCTTTGCAACCGGGCTGTCACAGCTGCGGGCGCGGGTAGAGCCTTTGATCCGCGACCCGCACGACATCCCGGACCTGCTGTCCTACCAACTGATCAGCGGAATGATATCTGCTACTGAATAAGGAGTTACACCGATGCCCAGCGTCGATCTGAATGCCGATATGGGGGAAAGCTTTGGCCCCTGGAAAATGGGCGATGACGAAAGCTTGTTGAAAATCCTCACATCGGCCAATATCGCTTGCGGCTTTCACGCGGGCGATCCGGATGTAATGGCGCAAACTATGACGCTGGCCGCACAGAACGACGTCGGCATCGGTGCCCATCCCGGTTTTCCGGACCTTCAGGGGTTTGGCCGCCGCAACATGAACCTGCCCCATGACGCCTTGCGTAATCTTGTACGCTATCAGCTTGGGGCAGCGGTTGGGATGGCAAAAGCGGTCGGCACCCATGTCCGGCATCTGAAACTGCACGGCGCACTTGCCAATATGTGCTCGGCCGATATCAGCATGGCGCGGGCGTGCTATCAGGGCGCGCTGGATGTAGACCCGGACATTATCATCATGGTGCTGGCTGTCACCAAACAAGAAGAGGCTGTGAGGGAGCTGGGCTGCAAATGGGTCGGCGAGATCTTTGCAGATCGCGCCTACAATGATGACGGAACACTGGTTGATCGCAGCCTGCCCGGTGCCGTCATCCACGACCCCGAACTCGCCGGCCCGCGCATCCTGAATATGGTTCGCGAAGGTGCCATCATTACCGAATCCGGAAAACGGCTTGAAACCTCAATCGACACGATCTGCCTGCATGGGGATGGCCCAACCGCGGTACAAATCGCCCGGTCCGTCCGCGAGAATCTGATCGCCGGGGGCGTCGAAGTCACGAAATTCGAACGATAAAGAAACAGGCGCAAGACCTGCGCCTGCCTCTGCTGGCTGTTGCCCAGTCGGATTTCTAGCCCTAGCATGCCGGAAACTGAATGCCTGGGTTCCGGAAATCCGGTGGGGCGCTGCCCACGTACCAGCGGGCTCGGCGTAAGGAGTGAAGTGAATGTCTTTCGATCTAATGTCTTACGAGCCGCGCGGCGACAAGAAGAACTCTGACTTCTTTCACGAATATCTGCCAAAGATTTACGAACGCCGCAGTATGTCAGGCGTGGCCGATCAGGTCGGTGCGATGCGGGCAATCGTGTTACAAGTGGAAACCAACGCGCTGTTCGACACATTGGTCGAGTTGTATGTGATGACCCCCTACCGCCACACAGCGACTTATCTGGGTCAAACACATAAAGTCTCAGTGCTGCATTCGCATTCCGACTACCCGGCCTTGATCGCAATGGCCCCGCTTAGCCCCAGCTTTGAGGACTTCATCCCCCGCATCAACCGGATGTACCCGCTGGCCCGCAGCACGCCGCAAACCCGCTATGTCGGCGAGATTTATGGCGCCACCGATCTGAACGGTCTGACCAAAACACTGGAAGATCAGAATATCCGCTTTGAATACAGCGGCGACACCGAAAACCCGTTCTACACGCTGGACGGGTTCCGGTTTACAACGCCCTCAGATTTTACCTGCAACCGGGTCGGGTATTCGTCCCTGGATTTCAACGAACCCGACAGTCTGGGTCTGGGCGATCGCATCCTGCTGAGCGATGCGGAGCAGGCAAAACTGGATCAGGCGGCAGCCTTCGGCGCAGACAGCAAGATTGCCCCCCTGATGTTGGGCATCGACCACCTTGCCACCCGCATTCTTGCTGGCGAACGCGAGGATGCGATCCTCGAGTTTCTGACCATGGTCCCTTATTATTTCTGGGGGGCGTACAATATCTTTGAGATGAACTCTTCCACCAATGTGAACCGAAACGCAAATGTGGATGACGACAAGAAATCGCCCGCAAAGGTATTCACCGCGAACAATACGCCATCCTTTGTTAACTCCTTCGAACAGCTTCCGATGCCGACCGAGGATTTTGTCCGCAATTTTGGTCGCCGCCTACATCATATGGCGGTCGAAATTCAGGATGGCGATCACGGAGCTGGGGAAAAGAACGTCGATTTTGTGGTAAATACGCTCAAGGACAAGGGCGTGCCGTTCCTGGCCCATGTGGTAGGAGAATGCAAAGACGATCCAAACCTGAAGCAGATTTTTTCAAAACACTCGAAAAACACGTTGCTAATCACTGAATATATCGAGCGTTGCCACCACTATGACGGTTTTTTCACCAAGGACAACGTGGCGGCCCTTACGGCGGCTGCCGGACAGGATGAGCAATACAAGCACGGCCGCGTCTTCGATTAAAAAAAGGCTGCGGGGTGTCCCGCAGCCCAGACCTGTCCAGGAGAGAATATGTCGGATCTTATGAGGGTCCGATCATGAAACAAGTCACATTCCGGGCCTGAAGCCTGCGGCACGCCAGATCGGCCTGCTCACGGGTCATACCCTGAAATGTCGCTTCGAACCCGCGCGCGTTTTGGTTTACCTTGCGCAAGGTTCCTTCCAGAGTGGTCATTTCCGACAGGGCAGTTTTCAGCAAAATCTTCTCTGCCTCATATCGGGTGGTGTAGCGGCCCACATTGACGCCCCAAAGATGGCCGCCAGAAGTGGATAGTCTGGTAACAATTTCCTGTTCTGGCTCTGGTTCTTCGGCCGGACCTGTTGAGGCCAGAACAACATCACGCGGTCGCGCGGCGGGGCGCGGTGTATCGTCCGATGGCGTTTGAATGCCCGCAGAGGCGATGGCTGCTGCGATGCCATCCTGAATCCGCGACCTATTCTTGGCGGCAGTTGCGGCGATCGTACCGGCAACCTGGACGGCTGCACCCGGCCCGGGACGCAGCACGGGACGCAGGCTGGTGGTTGGCGCTCCGGTCAGGGCCGCGACTGTGGCGCCCAGACCTGCATTCCCGGCATAGGCCGGTCGCGCTGGTTTGCGAATGGGCGCTCGCGACGGTGCGCGTCGAAAGCCCATGTCCAGCAATTCCGCCACCTTGGCATTGCGCGATGCGCCTGACTTGCCACCGAAAACCGTAGCGATAATGCGTTCATCCTTGCGCTTGGCCGAGGCCACAAGGTTAAAACCCGCAGCACGGGTATAGCCGGTCTTGATCCCGTCAGCCCCCCTATACGCCGCCAGCAAACGGCGGTTTGTGTTCGGAACTGTTTTGATCCCCGCATGGGTCGATTGACGCGAGAACAGGTTGTAATACTGCGGGTAATCGTACAGCAGATGACGGCCCAGAGTGGTCATATCACGCGCTGTCGACAAGTGGCCCGATTCCGTCAAACCATGTGCGTTTTTAAAGGTCGTCCGGCTCATGCCCATCGCCTTGGCCGTGCGGGTCATGCGGCGCGCAAACGCGGCCTCAGAGCCGCTGATCGCGATGCCGATTGCGGTGGCGGCATCGTTTGCCGACTTCACTGCTGCCGCACGGATCAGATACCGGAATGCGATCGTTTGACCCGAACGCAAACCCAGTTTCGATGGCGGCTCAGCCGCCGCTTTCTTGGTGATACGAACCGGCGTATCCAGTTCGATCTCTCCGTTTCGCACCGCTTCAAACGCAATGTAGAGAGTCATCATCTTGGTCAAGGACGCCGGGTGCAGCCGGGTGTCGGCATTGCGGGAATGCAAAACCTCGCCGGTGCGCGCATCAATCACCATAGCCGCGTAGGGCGCGGCCAACGCTTGCAACGGCGCAAAGGAAAGCAGCCACAAGAATACTATAAGGAATAAGCCCATTCGGGCCGGAACTGTCCGCCGAATCTGCACGATCTTTGCCTCTGTCTACCTCACGCCGCCGGGTTTTCCTGGTCGGCTAAATTTATTTTATTTCCGATGAGGCTAGCACAGGGGTGCCGTGAAATAAACAGAAAGCTAACGATTTCGACGCATATTGACGCCTTCGTTAGCCTACCAGATGTGGTCCAACACAGCCTTGCGTCCCCCAAATCCGCGAAAATGGCAGAAATTGGGTGTTCTTTCGTACCGTTTTCTTGAAACTGGTACCGTTCCGCAACATCAGCTGAGGGTTTTCACAAGGTCGGCGAGCCGACCCAGATCCGGCAATTCACGGAATCGCGGGCTATTGGCTGGTGTTTCTGCCTGCTCGACCTCCCAGACCAGCCCGTGCGGCACATAAACACCCCAGCCACCGGCCTGAATTGGGGCCACCACGTCCGAGCGCATCGAGTTGCCGACCATCATGGCAGAAACAGGCCCATCCCCGTATTGGCCGAATATCTGCTTGTAGGTTTGCGGTGTTTTCTCGGACACGATCTCCACCCCGTCAAAAAGCTCTCCCAAACCTGACTGTGCCAGTTTGCGTTCCTGATCAATCAAGTCACCCTTGGTGATCAGCACAACCTGATGAGTCGCCGAGACGCTTTCGATTGCTTCCCGCGCATGGGGCAGCAGCTCGATCGGGTGGGCCAGCATCTCTTGCCCAGCTTCGACCAGCTGGCGGATTACTGAGGCTGGGACACGATCCTCAGTCACCTCAATCGCGGTTTCGATCATCGAAAGAACGAAACCTTTTATTCCATAGCCATAGTGCCGAATGTTGCGCTTTTCCGCCTCTAACAGGCGGTCCAAAAGGTGCTCGCGCTCGGCATGATCGGCCAGCAATTCGGTGAAATGGGCCTGGGTCAGCTGAAAAAACCGTTCATTGTGCCATAAAGTGTCATCCGCATCGAAACCGATTGTGGTAAGGTTCTGGCCCATGTTGATTGCGTCCTGCTGGCTCTTTTCTCTGGCCCGTTCGACGTTATATAAGCGCACAGACAAACCAAAGCCTGAATCGGATAGACGAACACGATGCTTGAACACCAATGGATGATGTCTGACAATTCGGACGATGACGATTCCGACTCGTCTGTCCTGGTGCAGACGCGCCCAAAGACCAAGCGTCCGCCACTCTACAAGGTTCTGCTGCTGAATGACGACTACACACCGATGGAGTTCGTCGTGCATGTGCTGGAGCGTTTTTTCGGCATGACGCATGCGCAAGCGTTCGAAATCATGCTGACCGTCCACAAAAAGGGTGTGGCCGTGGTTGGTGTGTTCAGCCATGAGATCGCCGAAACCAAAGTGGGTCAGGTGATGGATTTTGCCCGTCGGCATCAGCATCCGTTGCAATGCACCATGGAACGGGAAGAGTAAGGCCGCACCGGCCGCTCGCAAGTGCTGATGTCCCCTCGCCTCAATCTTGCCCTGCAAAGCGGCCTCAGCGTGTCGCAGCCGCTGACCGTTTTCGGGCCGACACCCGCCACCGACCTGTCCGCCTTACCGGCTGAGACACAGGTTGTGCAGCCCTTTAAGCCTTTCCACGATCACTTTGCCGACCAAGGCTTTGTTGTTACGCCAAAGGTGCAGGGACCGTGTCGGGATGCGATCGTTATCCTCCCGCGGGCAAAGGCTCTGGCCCGATCATTGGTTCAGCAAGCTTGCACATGTGCCACCGGGGTGGTCGTCATTGATGGTGCCAAAACCGAAGGTGTAGACAGCCTGCTGAAAGACATCCGCAAGCGTGTCGCGGTTGAGGGGCCGATATCGAAAGCTCATGGTAAAATCTTCTGGTTCCAGTCTGATCCAACCGCATTTACGGACTGGGCTGCTCCAGAACATCAGATAGCCGACGGTTTCCAAACCGCGCCCGGCGTGTTTTCTGCCGATGGTGTCGATCCCGGTTCGGCCCTGTTGCTGGCGGCATTTCCCGACAAGCTAGGTGCGCACATTGCTGATCTGGGGGCCGGTTGGGGCTATCTTTCGGCCGGTCTGCTGAAGTTTTCGGGTCTGAAAACACTGCATCTGGTCGAAGCAGACCACACCGCTCTGACCTGTGCCCGCACTAACGTGGTTGACCCGCGCGCGCAGTTTCATTGGGCAGACGCAGTGACCTGGCAGGCACCTGAGCCGCTGGACACCGTCGTTATGAATCCGCCGTTTCATACGTCGCGCAGTGCCGAGCCTGCGTTGGGGCAAAGCTTTATCGCAGCGGCGGCTAAAAACCTGACACGTAACGGAACATTGTGGATGGTGGCTAACCGCCATCTGCCCTACGAAGCCATGCTAACCGATACATTTACGCATGTTCAGGAAGCCGCTGGTGACAATCGGTTCAAGGTGTTTCACGCCTCTCGCCCTCGGCGGTGATCCCGGTTAACCTGCCCGCGATTCAGGAGGAAACGCATGTCCTTTTCCATATCTGGTAAAACCGCGATCGTGACCGGTGGCGCAAATGGCGTCGGGCTGGCCATCGGACGCCACTTTGCCGATGCAGGTGCGAACGTGATGTTCGCTGACATCGACGAAAAGCGGTTAGCCGAGGAACTGGGCGAGCAGGCTGATGACAGCAATATCCGCTTTTTCGCAGGCGACCTTCGGGAAAAGCTGACCATCGCCAACCTGCTTTCGGCGACCATCGACGCATTTGACCAAGTGGATATTCTGGTCAACGGGGCGCGCCAGGTGATCCCATCCGATCCGATGGATCCCGAAGACGACTCAGTTCGCATCCTGCTGAACCAGAACCTGATGCCCGCCCTGCGCCTTAGCCAGTTGGTCGCCAAACGGATGATCAAGCAGTCCGGGGATGACGGGGACAACCCGGCGGGGTCAATCATAAACCTCTCGTCGATTGCTGCGCGCCGCACCCATCCCGATCTGATGGCCTATTCGGTGTCGACAGCCGCGCTTGACCAGATGACCCGCTCGCTGGCCGTCGCGTTGGCACCGAGCCGAATCCGCGTAAACTCAATCGCGCTGGGGTCGGTCATGAGCGCCTCTTTGCAATCCACTTTGAAAGAGAACCGTGATTTCCGGAATGACATCGAAAAACACACCCCTCTTGCCCGAATTGCTGCGCCGACCGAACTGACTGAAACAGCGCAATTTCTTGCCTCTGACGCAGCAGGGTTCATAACGGGGCAAATCCTGACCATAGACGGCGGTCGCACCCTGCTGGACCCTGTCGCAGCCCCGGCTCATTGATCCCCATGTTTGACACCGAAAAATCCACCGCGTCTGCTTGGTTCCGCCAATTGCGCGACGATATTGTTGCTGCGTTCGAAGCCTTGGAAGACAGCCACGACACCGGGCCGTTCGCAGATGCCAACCCCGGAAGGTTCGAGGTCAAGGAAACCACACGCCAATCCGAGGATGGCTCGGACGCGGGTGGCGGGTTGATGTCGGTGATGCGGGGTGGCCGGGTGTTCGAGAAGGTCGGCGTCAACATCTCGACCGTATACGGCACGTTGGGTGCGCGCGCGCAACAGGCGATGGCCGCGCGCAAGGGCATTCCCGGCATGACCGAGGATCCGCGGTTCTGGGCCTCGGGCATATCGCTGGTTGCGCATATGCAGAACCCGCATGTTCCGGCGGTTCATATGAATACACGTATGTTCTGGACCCCGCATGCCTGGTGGTTCGGCGGTGGTTCGGACCTGAACCCCTGCATCGAATATGACGAGGACACCGCTCATTTCCACGCCACGCAAAAGGCGCATCTGGACCCGCACGGGCCGGGGCACTATCCCCGCCTGAAGGAATGGGCGGACGAGTATTTCTACATCCCGCACCGCAAACGTGCACGCGGGGTCGGTGGCATCTTTATGGATGACTATTGCACCGGCGATTGGGCTGCGGATTTTGCGCTGACGCAGGATATAGGCCGCGCCTTCCTGCCGGCTTTTGTCCCTCTGGTCGAAAAGCGCCGCGTTCAGGACTTTACTGACGACGACAAGAATACTCAGCTTGTTCATCGGGGGCTTTACGCCGAATACAACCTTGTCTACGACCGTGGCACCAAGTTCGGGCTGGAAACCGGTCACGATCCGGATGCAGTTCTTATGAGCCTGCCACCGATGGCCAAGTGGGTCTGACGCGCGCCTAGAAATCAAAATCCATGATATTATCAAAGCAATGGCTCTGCGCCCCGCTGGCTGACATATTCTCGCCTACACGGCTGACAGTGATTGAATAACTCTTTGAGGTATCCGCCCCTTCGGGTGCGGTGAACGAAAACTGCACGGTCCGGGTCTGTTTATCATAGGGTTTTGAGACATACACCCGCTGCGTTGTCGGCAGACCAAGCGTGCGAATAGCAAAATCACCAATACCGCACCAATAGGCAATGGCCGCTGATGAGCCCTGCGTGGCCACTCGGAAACTGCCATCATCCAAGGGCGTTACGGTCGTGCGAAAGGCCGGGTTGACGCCGAAGCCAATCCCAAACCCGGTGGCGTTTGCAAGTACTGGCAAGAGCGTTAAAGCAGCCACGCCTGTCACTTTGAAAATCTGCATCGTCATTTTCCCTGACTATACAAAACCCCTGGCTATGATCATAGGCGTTGACCCCCATGAGTAAAGTTCACGATGTTCCAACGCGGGCATCAAACACAAGTTGCTCTAGTTCGTGTTCAACCGCCCACCAACATCCTGCGGGGCTAATGCAACCGTTTTGATCACCGCAAAACACGTCTGACCCGGCTCCAACCCCAGCGCAGCAACCGAACGGCGGGTTATACGCGCCAGAATTGGCCCAGCCGGTGTTTTGACCGAAACAATTGCTCCGGGCCCTTCGCCGGCGCGAATTGTTTCGACCACACCCTCCAGCACGTTCAGGGCCGATAGCCCCTCGGGCCGTTTGTTGGACAGGATGACCTCCTGCGCTGGGATACGAATTCGCAACTCTTCCCCCGCCTGATGCGGGATACGCGGCAGAAACAGGCGGGCGCCCCCAGCCTCCAGCTCGGTCAGACCGTCGGCGTGGTGTTCCCTGACCCGCACGTTTAGCACTGCACCGACGGCGCGCACTCCTGCCGGGGCGATCGAAGGGTCGGCCATCACCTCTGACGCGGGCCCATGCCGCACCGCCTTGCCGTCCTGAAGGGCCACGACAGACGTCGCCAACCGCGCCACCTCGGCCGCGGAATGGGTGACATAAAGGATGGGCACCGACACCTCATCCCGAAGCCGTTCGAAATAGGGTAAAATCTCGGCCTTGCGCGCGTCATCCAGCGCGGCCAGCGGTTCATCTGCCAGGATCAGACGCGGACTGGCCAGCAATGCGCGCCCGATTGCGACACGTTGTTTCTCACCACCCGACAAGCCAGCAGGGCGGCGGTCCAGCAAGTGACCGATACCCAGCATCTCAATCACCTTGTCCGGGTTTTCACGCCGCGCCCGTTTCGGAGCGAACCACCGACCGTAATACAGGTTCTGCCGGACGGTCATATGCGGAAACAGCCGGCCTTCCTGAAAGATATACCCAAGACGCCTGCGATGTGGTGGCAGCCATCGGTTTTGCTGGGTGTCGAACAATTCCCACCCGTCAATCGCAACGCGGCCCGTGTGCGGGCGCAAAAGGCCTGCCACTGCATTAACGACGGTGGTTTTCCCCGATCCGGATCGCCCAAACAGTACCGTCACGCCCGAGGGCGCGTCAAAGCTGAGGTCCAGCCTGAGGTCAGGCAGGTCATGCCGCAGGTGGACAGAAAGGCTCATGACCCAGACACCCGTGCAGCCGCGCGCCGGCCGACATATTCCGACAGCAGCAGCGCTCCCATGGCAATGATGATCGAGACCACGACCAATCGCGTCGCCGCGCTTTCACCACCGGGAACCTGTAGAAAGGCGTAAACGGCAGAAGGGAGCGTTTGGGTCTGGCCCGGAATATTCGAGACGAACGTGATGGTGGCCCCGAATTCGCCCATCGCCTTGGCAAAGGCGAGGATACCGCCCGCAATCACACCGGGCAGGATCATCGGCAAGGTTACCGTTGCAAACACAAAGGGCCGCGACGCGCCCAGTGTCGCGCTGGCTTGCTCCAGCTTGGGGTCCACTGCCTCGATCGACAGGCGAATGGCACGGACCATCAACGGAAACGCCATGATCCCGGCCGCCAGCGCCGCGCCTGTCCAGCGAAAGGCAACAACGATCCCGAGTTCCGCCAGCAGCCGGCCCAACGGCCCCTGAATGCCGAAAGTCAGCAGCAGCAGGTACCCGGTCACAACGGGCGGCAGGATCAAAGGCAGATGCACCAACCCGTTCAGCAGTTGACGACCGGGAAACCGCCAGCGGGCCAGTGCGTAGGCCACAAAGATGCCCAAGGGCAAGGTCACCAGCGTCGCCCAAAACGACACGCGCAAAGACAGCCTTAGCGCCTCAAGCTCTGCGGGTCCCAGCCACCCCATGCGTTAGCTATCCGGCAGGGCAAAGCCCTGTTCCGCAAAAACCGCGCGCGCCGCATTGGTTTGCAGATGGTCCAGAAACGCCTGCGCTTCGGGCTGCGCCGACAAAGTTATCGCTGCCGGGTAGATGATTGGTGGATGAAGCTCCGATGAAAACTCGGCCACGATATGAACCCGGTCCTCTGCCTGCGCATCTGATCGGTACACGATTCCCAGCGGGGCCGAGCCTGTGGCAACCAGCGCCAAGGCTGCGCGGACATTGTCAGTTTGGGCGACGTGCATGTGTACTCCCTGCCAAAGACCCAGGCTCTGTAACGCAGCCTTTCCATAGATACCCGCGGGAACCGCATCCACAAGCGCCATCGCCAGATACCCGCCATCCAACAGCTGATCCAGAGCCAACCCGGGCTCGATCTGCCCGATCTTTGGCCGCTCTGTCCCACCAATCAAAACCAGCCTGTTGCCCAGCAAGTCGACCCTTGAGGCCGTCTGGATCAACCCCCCATCCTCAAGGACGTCCATCCAATCGACATTGGCTGAAATGTACACATCCGCTGGTGCACCTAATTGAATTTGCCGCGCCAGAACGGATGAGGCGGCGAAGGACACCGTTACGTCATGCCCTGTCTCTTGCTCGAAAGCTGGCGCAATCTCATCCAGAGCCGTCTTAAGACTGGCCGCTGCGAAAACCAAAATCTCGGCCGCACCAGCCCGAAGCGGAGCCAGCGTTACAGCGCTCAGCACCAAAGCCGCGATCGCACATCGGCGGGCAACGGACAAGATCATGCACTCTCCCGTTTGGACGGTTGAATTTCCCACGGAGATATCTGAGGCAGCGGGGGGCAAGCAAGCGCCTTTCCCAAGCGTTTTGGTCGAAGGTCGCGAGGAATGAACGCTATTGATTGAACCCAAGCCCCTCAAAAAGGACAGATCCGGTATTGAAGCAAAGAAAATATGCCAGACCCTCTTGCACCCGCGCGCAGGCTTGGCTAAATGCAGCGGCACGGGTGATTAGCTCAGTTGGTAGAGCGCTTCGTTTACACCGAAGATGTCGGGAGTTCGAGTCTCTCATCACCCACCACCCTTTCCCGCAAAGATACAACGTATTTCGCCAACTTCCGTGGATACGCTTGCAACCGATTGCAAGTGTTGTGCAAAGGTGCATAGAGTCTTGCCCATGACTTTGCGTATCAGTTTTTCACCAACCTCACGGTTTCTGTTATGAGCGTTACGTTGAAAGACGTCGCAGCGCTGGCTGGCGTTTCGCGCTCGGCCGTGTCGCGCACCTTTACCGAGGGTGCATCAGTTTCGGCGAAAACCCGTAGCAAAGTAGAAAAGGCAGCCAAAGAGCTGGGCTATAGCCCCAATGCGCTGGCGTCATCGCTCACCACCGGGCGGACCAAGTTGATCGGGCTGATCTCGAACAACTTTCACAATCCAATCTTTCTTGAGGTGTTCGACCAATTCACCCGCGCCTTGCAGGACCGCGGGCTACGCCCATTGATCGTGAACCTGACGGACGAGACGGAGCCCGCAAATTCGGTACGCATGCTGCGGCAGTATTCTGTAGACGCCGCCATCGTTGCCTCATCGACCTTGCCGCCAAGCTTTGCCAAGGCGTTCCACGATGCCGGCGTTCCGGTGGTACATACATTTGGGCGCTCGGCCACCTCGCCCGAAGTTCATGTGGTTGGAATCGACAACGTGGAATGCGGGCGAATGGCGGCGCGGGAATTGCTGGCGCGTGGATATCGACACGTGGGGTACGTAGGTGGTCCGCAGAACGCGACATCCGCCATGGACCGGTATCGCGGCTTCATGGAAGAGGTTGAAAGACACCCTGACCTGAAGGTTTCGCATTCTTACGCGGGGGCGTATTCGTTCGAGGCTGGACGCGCCGAAATGCTGCGCCTGCTGGCTGACACACCTGCGGATGGCTATTTCTGCGGTGACGATATTCTGTCTGTTGGTGCGTTGTCGGCCCTGCGTGACCACGGGCTTGAGCCGGGCAAGGATATCGGCATCATTGGCCTGAACGACATGGAAATGTCGCGCTGGGAAAACATCGATCTGACGACTATTCATCAACCGATCAAACAGATCATCACCGCGTCTGTCGATCTGGTCGAAGAGATGCTGAAAGACCCCGAACGCTATCCCGAGGCGCGGATTTTCCCCTGCCGTGTGATCGAGCGCGGCACGCTGCGACCCCGCCCCTGACTAACGGAACATCGGTGGACGCGCGTCTTTCCAGGCACCGTCTTCCTTGCCTGATGCAACAGCCGCGTGCACAGCGGCGATGGAGCGAAGACCATCTGCTGCGCTAGGCAATCCGTCACGCTGTTCGCCCCGAATTGCATCTGCCAGGTCGCAATAGATATTGGCCACAGCCAAAGGAAAACCTTCGGGATGGGCTATGGCAACGCGCGACAAGCGCTGAGTGTCCGCGTGCAGCCCGGCTTCGCCTTTTTCGATGATCTGGGTACGCCCGCCCACGGGGGTATAGATCAACTGGTTGGGTTGTTCCGAAGCCCAGCGCAGGCCTCCGGTTTCACCAAAGACCTGAATGTCGAAACCGTGCTGTCGGCCGATCGCAACTGAGGACGTCCAAAGACGACCCACCGTGCCGCCCTCCATCCTGAAATTGATCATGGCGTCGTCCTCCAACTCACGGCTGGAAATGGTCGAGGCCATATCGGCGGACAGTGATTTCACCTCGTCGTCGCAGATGAAACTGGCCATGTGCAACGCATGGATACCGCAATCCGCGAACTGGCCCGACACACCCGCCATCGCCGGGTCATAGCGCCAGCGAACACGCGGATTGTCGGCGTCTGTTGCATCGCCGTGATGGCCGTGGCTGAAATTCGTCACGACAAGACGCACCTTGCCGATATCCCCGGCCCGAACCATCGCGCGCGCCTGACGAACCATCGGATACGCAGAATAGCAATAGTTCACCGCGCAGATCTTACCCGAGCTTTCTGCAACGCGGACAATCTCTTGGCCCTCTTCCACCATCATGGTCATCGGTTTTTCGCACAGCACGTTGAATCCGGCCTCCAGGAATGCTTTGGCAATCTCGAAATGCGTGGAATTCGGAGTGGCGATTGTTACCAGATCAATCCGATCATCGCGGTCTTTTTCCCCGGCCAGCATGTCCCGCCAATCGCCATAGGCACGATCAGCGGCGATGCCCAGGCGTTGCGCATAGTCGCGGCCCACATCTGGGCGATGATCCAACGCCCCTGCGGCGAATTCGAACAAACCGTCGGCCAGCGCCCCCAGGCGGTGGGCGGGCCCGATCTGACTGCCTTCACCGCCGCCAATCATTCCCCATCTCAGCTTTGCCATTGTTCTTTTCTCTCTTTGGAGTTGAAGGGCGTCCGCGATCAGAAGTCGCGGATGTCTTGCCACTGCCGCCGCTTGGACGAGGCCAGCGCCGCGGCCAGCACCCGGTTAACTTCATGCCCGTCGCGGAAGGTGGGCCAGATCGGTTGGCCGGTATCGATGGCCTCAAGGAAATCCTTGGCCTCGATAATGATCTGGTCCTGATAGCCCGTACCGTGCCCCGGACCTTGGCAAAAGGGTTCATAGTCGGGGTGGGCCGGACCGGTCAGGATCTTGGTAAACCCGCGTTGTGCGTCGGGACCTTCGCGGCGATAAAACCACAGCGCGTTCTGGTCTTCCTGATCGAAACGCAGCGCTCCCTTGGTGCCCGAAACCTCATAGGCGTATCCCATCTTGCGTCCGGTCGAGATGCGGCTGACGTAAATATTTCCCATCGCACCATTTTCGAATCGACACATGATCTGTGCGTGATCATCATTGGTCACCTTGCCGCCGGGGCGGGTGTCATGGACAGTTTCGACCTCGGCCATAACCGCAGTAATCGGACCCATCAGGGCCAATGTTCCATTGACAATATGAGGGGCGAGATCACCGATCGTGCCGTTTGCCATACCGGTGGTTCGCCATGTGGCCGGGGCGTCAGGATCAGCATAGAAGTCTTCTGTATGCTCGCCTCGAAACCACGTAATGTCACCCAGCTCGCCTTCGGCGATAAGCTTCCGCGCGTATTGCGTGGCAGGTGTGCGGACATAGTTGAATCCAACCATGTTCGTGACACCTGCCGCCTCTGCTGCGGCGACCATCGCCCTACCGTCCTCCAGCGATGCACCCAAAGGCTTTTCGCAAAGCACCGGTCTGCCCAGGGACATAGCCGCTTCGGCGATCTGACGATGCGTTTCCTGAGGTGAGGCGATGACGACCGCGTCGATCGCAGGATCGCCCACCAAAGCTTTCCAGTCTTCGGTCGCACGGCGAAACCCGTAGGCCGCCCGATACCGTTCGGCACTTTCAGGAGTTGAGGCGCAGATCATCTCAAGTCGCGGGCGCAGCGCCGTGTTGAACACCGCGCCAACCGCTGACATCGCGACCGCATGGGCCTTGCCCATATAGCCGCCACCGACGATTCCAATTCCGATTTCAGGCATCTGCCGCGGCTCCGCACATAATATTTGCAACCGGTTGCAAAATCAGTATCGTGTGAATCGATTCAACGCAAGGTCCAACTTTGCCGACCCCACTTTGCCGGAGGACAACACTTGAGCGCCCTGCTTGACGGCATCAAAGGAAACCGCTTCGCCGTGCTGGGCCGTGCAGGCATGGACCTGTATGCCGACCCCATCGGTGTAAAAAGCGAGGATGCCGATACGTTTCACGCCGACCTGGGCGGGTCATCCGCGAATATCTGCGCAGGTCTGGTCAAACTCGGCGGATACGCGTCGTTGATCACCTCGATATCGGATGACGCCATTGGGCGGTTTTGCCTGAACCGCCTGCATCACTATGGCGTCGACACCTCCTACATCCGCGTTTTGGACGGGGTGTACCGCATGTCGCTGGCAGTTTACGAAAGCCGGATCGAGAACTTTCAGAACGTCATCTATCGCAACGGCGCCGTCGATTTTCAGGTCACTGAGGAAGACATGGACAGGGTCGATTACGGGGCATTCTCGGCTGTGATCTCGGCCGGCACGGTTTTTGCCGCCGAACCGTCGCGAAGCGCCACGTTCCGCGCATTTGACAATGCCCGTGCGGTGGGTCTGCCGATCATCTTCGATATCGATTACCGCCCCTACAGCTGGCCCTCGCCCCAAGTGGCCGCAGATGTCATGTCGCGCGCCGGGGAAGCCAGCGACTTGATCGTCGGTAATGACGAAGAGTTTGGTTTTATGGCTGGCGGGCTCGAGAAGGGGTTCACCAAAGCCAAAGAACTGGCTGAAAAACCGGGCCGCGTTGTCATTTACAAAATGGGCGAAAAAGGTGCGATCACGTTGCTGGACGGTCAGGAAATCCGGACCGGCATCTACCCCGTCACCGCTGTTAAACCCAATGGCGCCGGCGACAGTTTTATGGCGGGCCTGCTTGCCTCGATCGCGAATGGGCATTCGTTGAAAGAGGCGGTGATGCGCGGGTCGGCCTGCGCTTCTATCGTGGTCTCACAACCCGGATGCGCCCCTGCTATGCCAACGGTGCACGAGTTGGACGCATTCCTCACCGACCACCCTGGCCCGACTACATAGGAGTTTCCCATGCATATCGCGCCCTATGACAATCAAAACCAACCCATCGTCGATGCCGACGACCCGACGGTGCCGCTGAACTATTTCAACATCGTCAAAATGAAAAAAGGTGAGGCGTTTGAATATAGGGTAGCAGGGTATGAAACCTGCATCGTGCCCGCCACCGGCAGCGTCGATGTGGACGTCGAGGGCGTGCAATTCACCAAGCTGGGCAATCGCGGTGAGGATGTCTGGGACGGTGAGCCAGAAGGCGTCTACGCCCCTGTTGGTGCAACAGTACAGATGGTCTGTGTCTCGGATTCGGCCGAGGTTTTCGTGGCTGGCGCCAAATACGACAAAGTGCTCGATCCGTTCGATGTGCGCAAACACGATCTTGTGCAATATGGCAGCGATGACACCAAGACCCATCGCAAAATCAAACACATCCTCGGCCAAAAGCAGCATGACAAGGTCGGCCGTTTGCTGGTCAGTGAGCTATTCACTGTTGGCCAGGGCGGCTGGTCCGGCTTCCCCAGCCACAAGCACGACGAAGACCGTCTGCCGGACGAAACGCGCCACGACGAAACCTACAACTTCCGCTTCAAACCCAACTGGGGCTCGGGTCTGCAAATGTTGCAGCGTGAAGATAACCTGCCGGGGGATGCCTACCATATCGTCGATGGGTCAACGATCTGCATCGACAAAGGCTATCACCCTTGCTGCGTGCTACCGGGCTATGAGATGTACTACTTCACCATTCTCGGCGGCCTCAGCCAGCGCTCATTGGTGCAATATTTCCAGCCGACTCATGCCTATCAGATCGAAACAATCCCCGGCATCAAAGACATGATTGCAAAGTTCAAATGACCCTTGTCACACTAAAAGACGTCCTGGCCCCCGCCTATCAGCAAGGCTATGCTGTGGGTGGGCTGGTTACCCTTGGGTGGGAAGACATGCGCGCCTATGTTGCCGCTGCCGAGGCTGAAAACGCACCCGTCATACTGCAAGCTGGCCCCAGCTGCCGCGAACACACGCCTCTGCCTGTTTTGGGCAAAATGTTCCGTCATCTGGCCGAAATTGCCTCGGTCCCGGTCGTCGCCCATCTGGATCACGGCTATACGTTCGAAGAGTGCAAGATCGCGCTGGACAGCGGGTTCACATCCCTCATGTTTGACGGATCTCGCAAGCCTTTGCAGCAGAACATTGATGAGACCGCTGCGATTGCCGAAATGGCGCACGCCGCTGGGATTTCGTGCGAAGGGGAAATCGGTTTTGTCGGCTATTCCGGGGGCGAAGGCTCGAATGGCACCGATCCCGTCGAAGCCGCTCAATTCGCAAAAGAAACCGGCGTGGATGCGATGGCGATTTCAGTCGGCAACGTCCATTTGCAGCAGAACAAGGAAGGCGGTCTGGATGAAGATCGCATCCGTCAGATCGACGCGATGACCGATGTGCCACTGGTTATCCATGGCGGGTCCGGCGTTCCGGTCGAGCAGCGCAAGCGCCTCGCCCGCGAAACCTCGATCTGCAAGTTCAATATTGGGACCGAGCTGCGTATGGCGTTCGGCAATGCCATGCGTGAGGCCGTCAACCGCGATCCGGACAGGTTTGACCGCGTCTTAATCCTGAAGGAGACCCATGACCCGGTCGAGGCCGCGGCCCGCACCGTGATCCGGGCACTCGGGGCACCACCGCAAAAATGAACAGCCAAAGCTAGATTGCGTCCCCGAAGACTGCAAGCCCGGCTTCCGCAGCATCACCAATCTGCACCTTTCCGACCAGTTAAACAGCGCAATTGAGCGCAATCATGCAGTTTGGAGCCTCTGGCGTGAAAATGCGCCCCTCGTCGGCCAAAATTGAAAACGTGGTTCGGCCTGCCCCGTGCTTTCAGTCTCATGCTGCCAGTGACAGGCGTTCCACGGCCGGAGCCGTCAAAACACACCGACCCCAAGTCGATGATTTCTAGATCGAGCCACCCTCGACCATGAAATTGCCAGCGCTGCACATCGCGGCATCGTCAGAGGCCAGAAACACGACCATGCGCGCCACATAGACCGGATCAATCGGATCAGGCAGACACTGACGATCGATCTGTTTGGCCAAAGCCTCGGGTGTGACCCACAGGTCTTTCTGACGTTTCGTCATGATCCAACCGGGAACAACGGTATTCACACGGATACGGTGATCGCCCAGCTCACGCGCCATGGTGCGGGTAAGTCCGTGAACTGCGGATTTTGCAGTGGCGTAGGCCGGGAACCCGGCGCCCGCCTCCCACCACGAGTTTGATCCCAGATTGACGATGGACCCGCCCCCGCGTTCGATCATCGCTGGAGCGGTATGCTGGATGGCAAAGAACATGTGGCGGATATTGGTTGCCATCCGTTCATCCCAATACTCCGGCGTTACCGTGCGCCAATCGTGCCTATCATCATGGGCGGCGTTGTTGACCAGAACATGCGCTGAACCCAGTTCCTTGGTCAGTTGGTCCAATGCCGACCGCAGTGCATCTATGTCGCGCAGGTCGCATTGGGCGAACGCGTGATCGCCATGAAGATCAGCCAGCAACGTTTGTCCGGCAGTGGCGTTGATGTCCACAAACCCGACCTTCGCCCCCTGCGCGGCAAAGGCACGCACGGTCTTTGCTCCTATACCGCCGGCCCCTCCGGTAATGAAAACGGTTTTTCCCTTCAGGCTGGGGTAAGTCGCAAAGTTTTGGCTCATCCATCACGCTCCATGATCCATTCGACCTCTGGGGCCGCAACAAAGCGCCATTTCCGCAAAGGTCCGGCCATGACGTTCAGGTAGTACATCTCAAACCCGTAGGGTGCGCCGCAAGGGTGATGGCCTTTCGGAACGGTAACAACGTCGCCATCGGACACGGCCATCGTTTCGTCCATGTGTCCATCATCGGTATAGACCCGCTGAATGCCGAACCCATTAGACGGGTTGAGCCGGTGATAATACGTCTCTTCCAGATAGGTAATTCTGGGGAAATCATCTTCGTCGTGACGGTGACTGGGGTAGGACGACCAATGCCCGTTTGGCGTGAATACTTCGGTTACCAGCAAGCTGTCGGCATAGTCTTCCGCCTCCATCGCGATGTTGTTGATATAGCGTGTGTTCACGCCCTTGCCGCGTTCGGTCAGCGTGATCCCCTCGGGGCCGATGCGACGTGCCGTGTGCCCACCTGTGCCGGGGGCCGAACAGACGGCAATGACGCAATCGGTTTCGGCAACTGCACGCCACTCGGTTCCGTTTGGCAGGTAAAGGCAATGGGGTGCTGTCTTTTCAAAAACGTTCATCCGGTCACCCAGAATGCCCCAATCCTGCCCAGCGCCAGTGATCTGGGCCTTACCCTCGACCATGACCAAGATAACCTCGCGGTCTTCGGTGGCTTCGGCGGCTGTGTCACCGGCACGCAGGTGATACAGGCCGAACCCGACATAGCGCCACCCTGCATTTGCCGGAGTGATGTCGTGCACCTTGCCGCGACGACCGGTTGGTTTCCTGAGCAGATCTGCCATGTCTACCTCCGTGGGGGCGGTCATATCACCTGCCCGGTTCTTGCTTCAGAACATTTGCTTTGAGCGCGAGGTCGAAAGTTTCTGACCGGTCAAGCGCTTGAGTTCCTTTCGATCACAGGCCGCCCGGTTTAGACCGCCGACATATCC
Organism: Ruegeria sp. AWH4_226; assembly: GCF_056159225.1. Lineage (NCBI taxonomy): Bacteria > Pseudomonadati > Pseudomonadota > Alphaproteobacteria > Rhodobacterales > Roseobacteraceae > Ruegeria > Ruegeria sp. AWH4_226. The sequence goes on from NZ_JBSWUU010000001.1 coordinate 2,113,732, forward strand.
AAGCCTGTGGTTCACCATGACATCGCCTTCTCGTGTTGTTGCCGCACTGCGCTGACCGGACGGTCTTATCCCGCTGCTATCTGCAACCCGGCCGTTCCGCAGACTTTGACGATGTGGTCGTAGCCCATTTTGGAGTAGTCGTAGGGCGGTGCCTTGGCCGGATCCTGTTCGGCTTCGACCACGATCCAGCCGTTATAGTCCATCGCTTTCAGAGCATTCGCAACTGCCTGAAAATCGATGCAACCGTCACTGGGCACGGTAAAAGCACCTGAGATAACTGCATCAAGGAAGCTGCGCTTGTTCTCACGGGTGTCCTGCACAATGGCCGGGCGGATATCCTTGAAATGGACGTGATGTACACGATCACCCCAACGATTCAGAGTTGCCTTTACATTACCGCCGCCGAACAGCAGGTGGCCGGTGTCAAAGCACAGCTTCACCTCTGGTCCCGAACCCTCCATCAGCCAGTTCACGTCATCTTCGCTTTCGATGATGGTGCCCATATGATGATGATAGGCCATCGGCATGCCCTGATCGGCCATCCATTTCGCCAGCTCGGTGATCTTGGCGGCATAAGCCAACACGTCGTCTTTTGACAGTTTCGGCCTGTCATTGACCGGAGTCTCAATCTGCCCCTGAACCGTGTTCGAGCATTCGGCATAAACAATGCACGGGCTGTTCAGGGCCACGAATTGTTCGACCTGCCCGCGCACAGCTTCGCGTTCGGTCGCGAAATCATTGACCAGCGATGCACCGGAACACCAGCCGCCGCACAAAGCAATATCGTTGCCCTCAAGATAGGCGCGCAACCCCTCAGTGTCGCTGGGCATCCGCTGGCCGCGCTCAACACCGGTATAGCCGATCTCGCGCGCTTCTTTCAGGGCCTGCTCCATAGTAAAGGCCGCCGTAAGATCCGGCAGGTCATCATTCTGCCACGCGATCGGAGAGATCCCGATTTTCACGCTCATTTCGTGTTTCTTTCCTTGAGCGCGACCTCGTAAGCCGCACGTTTTTCGTTCACTTCTGGGCGGGTGCTGACCTCGGGCACAGCCACTTCCCACCACGTACCGCCAAATTCGGTGGACGGGTACGGGTCAGTATCGATGACCACCACATATGGCCCTTTGATATCGCCCCGTTTGGCCAGCGCGTCTTCAAGCTCGGAAATCGAGCCGACCTTGACCGAGGTTGCACCCATCGCCGCCGCATGGGCGGCAAAGTCGATATTTGACGCAGTTTCGTGCACGGTATGATCCAGCAGGTTGTTAAACTCGGCACCACCTGTGCCCATCTGCAATCGGTTGATGCACCCAAACCCGCGATTGTCGGTAATGACCACGGTGAACGCGATGCCCATCATCACCGCCGTCGCCAGTTCCGAATTTGCCATCATGTAAGTACCGTCACCGGTAAAGCAGATCACGTCACGATCCGGCTGAGCCATCTTGATGCCCATCGCGCCCGCGATCTCGTACCCCATACAGCTAAAGCCGTATTCCATGTGATAGGACCCAGGCCGCGGCGCTTTCCATAGCTTGTGAAGCTCACCGGGCATCGTACCCGCCGCGCACATCACAACCGTATCGTCGTTCGAGGCCCGTTGGACCGCACCGATGACCTGCATGTCGGTTGGCAGCGCGTTGCCCTCGCCGGGAGCGTCGGTCAGTCTGTCGACCTTGCCGAACCAATCGGCTTTCAGGGTGTCGGCAACGGACTCTGCGCGATAGCCCTTCAGACCTGCACTCAATTCTTCAAGCCCCACACGCGCGTCGGATTGCAGCGGCATGGCACCGTGTTTTTCGGCATCGTAGGCGGACGTATTCAGGCAGATCATCTCGCGGTCGGGGTTCGAGAACAGGCCCCATGAGCCGGTCGTAAAATCTTGCAAACGTGTGCCCACAGCCAATACCAGATCAGCCTCGGTGCTGACGGTGTTGGCGGGTTCTCCTCCGGTCACGCCAATGGGACCAAGGTTCAGCGGATGGTCCCATGCCAAAGACGACTTACCTGCCTGTGTCTCGGTTATCGGAATGTTGTGCGTTTCGGCAAAGCTTTGCAGCGCGTCGGTGGCCTCCGAGTAGTGCACCCCGCCCCCTGCCACGATCACGGGGCGCTTGGCTGCCTTGATCGCGGCGACCGCTCGGGCCAGCTCGGCCTCATCCGGACGTATACGGCGCTGATACCAGACGCGCGGCTCAAAAAAGCTTTCGGGATAGTCATAGGCTTCGGCCTGTACGTCCTGACAGAAGGCCAGCGTCACCGGGCCACAATCGGCCGGGTCGGTCATCGTGCGAAAAGCGCGCGGCAACGCGGTCAGCAAATGCTCGGGCCGCGAGATACGGTCAAAATACCGGCTGACCGGGCGGAAACAGTCGTTTGCGCTGACGGTTCCATCGGTGAAATCCTCGGTCTGCTGCAACACTGGATCGGGTCCGCGTGAGGCGAAGACATCACCGGGTAAAAGCAGGACAGGCAGACGGTTCACATGTGCCAGCGCAGCCGCCGTCACCATATTGGTCGCCCCCGGTCCGATCGACGATGTTACCGCCATTGCGCGGGTGCGTCGCATCTGCTTGGCATAGGCAATTGCGCAATGCGCCATGGTCTGTTCATTGTGACCGCGGTAAGTGGGCAGGCTGTTTTTGACGGCGTGCAACGCCTCACCCAGCCCGGCCACGTTGCCATGACCAAAAATGGCCCAGACGCCTGCGATAAACGGCTCTCCGGCTTCGTTCATCTGCGCGCCCAGATAGCGCACCAAAGCTTGCGCTGCGGTCAGTCGGACGGTCTTGCCCATTGTGATCCCTTTCCACACAAGGCCGTTCTGGCCATTCCTGTGACTTTATTCGTTTTTGAACCGTTAGACCCTAAAAGATAGGAACGACCTTAAACCGTTCCGCCCAAGGACCCTTCCAACTCGGCCATTTCCTGACCACCTGCCATGAGGTCTTGTAGTTGTTCGGGCGTGATTTCGCCTCGTTTCGCGGTGCCCAAGGTCTTGCCCCTGTTCAAAACGGTGAAACGATCCCCGACCGCCAAGGCGTGCCGTACGTTGTGGCTGATGAAAACAACACCAACGCCCTGACTGCGCACCTTGTCGATGGTTGCCAGAACGTTCGAGGTCTGACGTACCCCAAGGGCCGAGGTCGGTTCATCGAGGATCAGAATCTTAGCGCCGAAATACACCGCACGGGCGATGGCGACCGTCTGACGCTCGCCACCTGATAAGGTGCCGACAGCCTGATCCGGTCCCCGCAGGTTGATGCCCATGTTCCGCATCTCTTCCATGCAAACCTCATTGGCGGTGTCCACGTCAAAGCGTTTCAACAGCCCCTTCCCCTTGGTCGGCTCGCGCCCCATGAAGAAGTTGCGCGTCACACTCATCAGCGGGATCATGGCAAGATCCTGGAACACGGTCGCAATACCCGCCTCCATCGCATCGCGCGGCGTATCGAAATGCAGCGGTTTGCCTTCGAAAAAGATCTCGCCCTTGGTGGGTTTGTGCACCCCGGACATGGTCTTGATGAAGGTCGATTTGCCCGCACCATTGTCGCCCAGCAGACAGTGGCACTCGCCTGGTTTGACGTCAAAGCTGACACCCGCCAGTGCGATGATGTTGCCAAAGTGCTTTTCGATGTTTTTCATTTCAACGATGGGGGCCGCGTCGGTCGCATCGCCGTGATGGAACTTGGTATCTTCGGTCATATCAGCGCTCCCCGGTGACGCGTTTACGGATCGCGTTGTTGAACAGAACAGCGATCAGCAGCATCGCGCCCAGGAACACCTGGAACCAGTCCTGATCAAAGTCGGTATATGTCAGCCCAATGACCACCATGCCAAAGATGATCGAACCGAAGAACGCCCCGATAGCCGAGCCATAGCCGCCGGTCAGCAGGCAGCCACCGATCACGGCTGCGATGATCGCTTCGAATTCCTTCTGAAAGCCGCGGCGCGCGTCGGTTGACCCCGCGTCCATCACGGTGATGATGGCCACCAATGCGGCGCAGCAAGCTGTCAGCATGAACAACGAAACCTTGACGCGGTTGACCGGCACGCCCGAGTTTGACGCAGCAATCCTGTCGCCACCCGAGGCAAAAATCCAGTTGCCCGCAGGGGTGCGCAGCAGAACATAAGTGGCAACCAGAGCCAGCGCGACAAACCACAGGATTTCGACCGGAATTCCCGGTACTTTCGGCGCACCGCTTTTGAACGTGTCGATCAGGCCATTGGCCGCCAACCAACTGAACAGACCCCCAAACGCTTCGCCCGCAAAGAACGGTGCCAGCCAGTCATTTTCGGTGGCATCGCGCACTCCACGCAACTGGGTTGAGCCACCGGTTGCCATTTTCAAACCAACCAGAGACAGGCCGCGCAGGATAAAAAGAAACGCCAGCGTCACAATAAATGATGGAAGACCAGATCTGATCACAATGTTGCCGTTGACCGCGCCGACCATGGCCGCAAAAACAAAAGTCATTGGAATGGCAGCCATCAGCGGCAATTGCCAAGTGACCACGCAAACACCGAAAAACAGGCCAGAGAATGCCACCATCGACCCAATCGACAGGTCGAATTCTCCGCCGATCATCAACAACGCGGCCCCAATGGCCAGAATACCAAGCTGAGCGGCAGGCGTCATGAAATTCATCACACCGGCCAGGGTAAACATGGACGCATCGGCGGTGATTGCGAAGAAGATGACCACCAGGATTACACCGGCCATCGCGCCGAGTTCGGGGCGTTTCATCAATTTGGTCAGAAATGGTTCGCTTTTGACCCTTTCGTCAGCTGCGACGGGCGCTGATTGGCTCATGCTCTCCTCCCACTTAGGTTGAAACGGCGCAAGTCGCGCCGTTTCCGTTGTCACAGATCAACAGGCTTAGCGGATGCCTTGCGCTGACAGATCAATCACCTGCGCAGCCTTTTCCTGAGTGACCAGGTTGGGACCCGAGGGCACATTGCCGCCGGGCATAAGACCGTACTTGGCGTGCAGCCCCATGAAGTTCACCGCAAGGTAGCCTTGCAGGTACTGTTGCTGGTCAATCGCAAAAGCCGCATCGCCGTCCGCAATCGACTGCAGGAAGTTTGCTGACAGGTCAAAAGAAGCGACGTTCACCTCGCGGCCCGATCCTTTGACAGCCGCGACAGCAGGCTCACCCGCCGAACTGGCGCCCAGCGCCATCACGGTGTCCACGGCCTCGTTCGAAGCCAAAGCTGCAGAGACCTTGGATTCGATTTCCGATGGGTCGTTTGACGTTGGAAGCACCTCGACCTCTCCGCCAAACCCTTCAGCGAAGCCTTCGCAACGCAAGTCCAGCGCGACGTTGCCTACTTCGTGGTTGACGCAGATCGCTGTTGTGCCGCCCATCGCGGCCAGCGCCTCGCCAGCGGCCTTGCCAGCATCGAATTCGTCCTGGCCAACATGCAGCAACGCACCCAACTCCTTGGACACGTCAGACCCCGAGTTGATCGAGATCACCGGAATTCCGGCCGCGACCGCGCGTTCAATTGACGGCCCCAGCGCGTCTGCATCCGGGATCGAAACGATAAGCCCATCGGGTTCCTGGTTCACGGCAGCGTCGATCAGCTGCGACATGGCCACCATGTCAAAGGTTTCAGGCGCGCGATACTCCACGTTTACGCCGACATCCTTGCCGGCCTGCTCGACTCCGTTCTTCACGACATTCCAAAACGCGTCATTTGCCTGACCGTGCGACACAACCACGATTTCCTGCGCGTATGCCGGCGCGGCCAGAGCCAGAGCACCGGCAGCCAGTGCGCCTTTTACGAACTTATTCATTTGGTTTCCTCCCATAAGAACAGTCTGTCTTTTTTGTGGGGCGTCAGCCCCAATCATTCGGACGAACCGAATCTCCTCTGCTCCGGAAGCTGGCGGAGCTTGCCTCAGTTTCCGGATATCCCATCATTTTGCAACCGGTTTCAATATCTCCTCCAGTGCAACCGGCCGACCTGATTGCATAGAACGGGTCGCGGCCTCAGCCATGGCAAGGGCGGCGACGCCATCCTCAAGCGTCACGGGCATCGCCGAACCCGCCTGAACGGCCTGCACAAAAGCATCCCATTCTGCGCGATAGGCGGGCATATAGCGCTCTAGGAAAAAGTAGGTTGGCTTCGCTGCCGTGACGCCATTAGCGGTGGATTTTACAACCGCGTGTTCCAGAATATTCTGCGCCTGAAGCAGGCCGCCCGATCCCAACATCTCAATCCGCTGATCATAGCCATATACCGCGCGACGCGAGTTCTTGATTACCGCAATCTGACCGTCGGCGTATGTCATGGTGACAACAGCAGTGTCCACGTCACCAGCGCGCCCGATTTCGGGGTCGACAAGCGACGAACCAACGGCGGAAATCTGCACGGGCAAGCGACCCAAAAGATAGTTCGCCATGTCAAAATCGTGGATCGTCATATCCCTGAACAGCCCGCCGGAGACCTCAATATAACTGACCGGAGGGGGCGCGGGATCGAAAGAGGTGATCGAAAGCATCTCGGGCGTGCCGATCTCACCCTGATCCACGGCGGCTTTCAGCGTCGAAAAGCTGGGATCAAAACGGCGGTTAAATCCCACCATCACCGGCTGATCAGTGTTTGACACTGCCGCTTGACATGCAAGCGCCCGCTCAAGATTCAGGTCAATAGGCTTTTCACACAGAACGGCCTTTCCGGCCCGTGTTGCGGCCTCGATCAGGTCAGAATGTGTGGCTGTCGGCGTCGCAATCAGGACGGCATCGATTGACGGGTCGGCAATGATGTCGTCAGAGGTACTTACCTTGCTCTCCTGTTCAGCAGCCAGGCTTTCAGCTGCATCCGAAATCGCATCTGAGACTGCGGAGAGCCGGCTTTGAGGATGGGCCGAAATGGTCTGTGCGTGTACCCGACCGATCCGTCCCGCGCCAAGCAGTCCAATTCTGAGCATGCGATCCTCCTGATTCTTCGGGTGAGGCCACCATGAGTATTTTTGCAACCGGTTGCAAGGTTTTCTTGCCGTACCAGTATGCCCGCCCAAACGCAGCCATAAATCGGATTAAACTGAGATGAATCGCGGAGCCATTCCGCCAAAACGTGATTTGTCCCGCGCCATGCCCAATGCATTCAAAAGATGCGGTTATTCCGCATCACGTGGTGGCAAGCCAAACGACCAGACTGCGCCTTGGGTCACGCACTCATCTCATCGACCAGAAAGTCGAGAAATACCCGAACCTTCGAGACGACAAAGCGCCTTGAGGGGTAGACCGCATAGAGCGATGTTTCATTCGGTGTCCAGTCCATCAAAACAGGGCAAAGCCGGCCCGCGGCAATGTCTTGTGCGACATACATTCTTGGAATGACGCTGATGCCGAACCCCGCACATAAAGCGTCGCGGACGGCAAGGCTGGAGGAAACCTTGTAGCGCCCGCTTATGGGCACGCTCGCCGTTCGTTTACCGTTTCGGAAGGTCCATTTCGTAGCATGATCTGACAAGCTGAATTGAATGCAATTGTGCTGTGCCAGATCCTCAGGCTGCTGGGGCCGACCATGTGTTTCCAAATACGATGGCGCCGCGCAAAGCACATGATCCATTGTCGCCAACTTGCGTGCGATAAGGCCCGAATCTTCCAGGTTGTCGCTGCCGCGCAGAGCAATGTCGAAGCCTTCTTCAACAAGGTTCACCCGACGGTCATCAAGCCTTAAATCCAACGAAATCTCAGGATAGCGGAGCAGGAATTTCGGAATTGCGTCCGATAATCTGACCAGCGTCACGGTCATCGGGGCACTGACGCGCAGCAATCCCGAAGGAGTATTTTGCGCAGCGTGAAGTATGCCGTCCGCTTCCGCGAGGTCGTCGAGCACCTGCACCACGCGTTCAAAATAAAGGGTTCCGGCCTCAGTCAGACTCATACGCCGTGTGGTGCGGTTGATGAGGCGCACGGAAAGATGCGCCTCCAGCTCGCTTACGTTTTTGCTGATCGCAGCGGGCGACAGGCCCAACTGCCGGGAAGCCGCCGCAAAGCTGCCAAGCTCAACCACGTTTCGAAAGACGGTCAGTGCGGTAATACGATCCATTGTTATTCACTATCAGTGAATGATGTTTTCACCAAACACTACATTCTCCACTCGGCGCGACGAGCGTATTTTTCATCATGACGGTGGCGGGGCAGTTCAACCGCATACCACACGCCGAACAATCGACACCCGAAGCATTAAGGAGAGTTTTGAATGCAAACCGCAAGAACCCCTCATCACCCCGTTGAACCTATTTTCCTGTCGCGCTGGTCGCCGCGGTCCTACGACGCCTCTGCAATGCCCGAACAGGACCTTTTGACCATTCTCGAAGCAGGCCGCTGGGCGCCATCTGCTTACAACGTGCAGCCGTGGCGGTTTCTCTATGCCCAGCGGCAAGATGTGCACTGGTCGACCTTCATCTCGCTGCTTGATCCGTTCAATCAGCAATGGGCGGCAGAGGCTTCGGCGCTGGTCTTTCTGGTGTCGGATACCGTGATGCCCGGCGACGAAACCCGGCCTGATGCGGTCTCACATTACAACAGCTTCGATTCAGGAGCTGCCTGGGCGCAGATTGCGCTTCAGGCTACGGCACTTGGATACGCCGCACATGCGATGGCGGGTCTTGCCTTTGACCGCGCGTCTGAGGTGCTGGAACTGCCGAACCGATTCAAGGTGGAAATCGGGATCGCAATCGGGCGCCAAACCGATGCCAACCGCCTTCCCGAAGACCTGCAAACTCGTGAGGCCCCCAGCGACCGGATGCCACTGGAACAAATTTCATTTTCGGGTCCGTTCCCAAGCCGGTTCAACCCGATAGCAGCGGAGTAGGAGGATGAAATGCCGACGCAATTGAGTAACCCCCTCTCAAAATTCAGAACCGGTCTTGACCTGCCGGTTCACGGATTGATGCTGTTGGCGACATTTCTTGTCGCCACGTCCTTTCCGGTCGCGTCGGCCATCACCGCCGGTCTCGACAGCGTTGTGCTAACGCTGATCCGGTTTGCCCTTGCGACCCTGTTATTTGCGCCACTTGTTATTTGGCGCTACGGGCTTGTTCTACCGACGCTGCGCGATCTGCTGCGGTACGGAGTGCTGAGCCTTTTGATGGTTGCGTTTTTCTGGTGCATGTTCGCCGCGTTGCGCACGACCACACCGCTGAATACGGCGGCGATTTTTGCCTTGCACCCGATCATCACGGCCACCATGGCTGCGATCCTCTTGCGCGAGAAGATGTCGCTTTCGGCGCGCGTGGCCTTACCCATCGGAGCCGTCGGCGCGATCTGGGTCATTTTTCGGGGGGACCCGCACGCTTTCCTCGCGCTTGAAGTCGGCCAGGGTGATTTGGTGTTCCTGGCAGGTACACTCGCGCTCGCGGGTTACAGTACACTGGTGAAAGTTCTGCACCGAGGTGAGCCGATGGCCCGGATGACCTTTTGGATTCTGGCGACCGGCGCTGTCTGGTTGCTGTTGCTGTCCCTTCCACGACTAGCCGAGGTGCAATGGTCTTTGATCCCGACGCAGGTATTTGCCGGAATCGCCTACCTGTCGGTATTCACTACGATTGTAACGTTCTTCATACTTCAGTGGAGCACCACACGGATCGGGCCAACGCGTGTGGCGTCTTACACCTTCCTAAACCCGGCCCTTGTTCTGTTTATCGGATTGGCTTTGGGAGACAGCTTGCCGCCAATGGCGACATGGCCCGGTGTTATGCTGGCGATCGTTGCAACACTTGTTCTGCAAGCGAACCTGAAAGCCCGCAGCGATGACGCAAAACCTGTATCGTGCCCGAACCCACAAACCTGAACCTGTCGGGGTGAAATGACCAGAGAAGTGGCGAGCCGTGGAGGACTCGAACCCCCGACCTGAGAATTAGAAGTTCCCTGCTCTAATCCAGCTGAGCTAACGGCCCACTCGTATTCGCGCTGTATCAGGCAATTGTTATGGATTGTCAACTTGGTGAAGAGCAGGGAAACCTTAGTGATTTGTCACCGTTTGACTTATGCAATCGACACCGGTGATAAGGTCTTTTTTTGAGCGCAGCTTAATAAAAATACGACTCCGGCTATATGCAACCAGAACCCCATTGTTTGAAGTCCAAAGCCGATAAGCGCGCCTGATCTTCGATCCTAAAGAGCCAACCGCATAAAAGCGCTGTTCGGATCATCCTCGTACCCGATAATCGGCCCACAGTAAGCGTAGCCCAATCCCTCATAGAGTTTCCGTGCGGCATCGTATTCCGGAAGATGGGCCGCGCCGGTTTCAAGGACCAGGGCTGAAACACCCTCAGATCGCGCTTGATCTTCCAGGTGCTTCATCATCTGCCGTGCCAGGCCGCGCCCGCGTATTTCCGCCAGAATATGTACCGACTTTATCTCGGCCGTACCGTCCGGCAGTGCCTTGAGCGCACCGCATCCAACTGGTTGACCTTCGTGGTAGATCGCCCAGACCCTAACATCAGGACCGGCCAAGGCCAGTGCATCCATGGTGTGATTGCTTTCTGCAGGCCCCGCCGTCTGGCTATGGGCGAAATGGGCCGTGATCAACGGGCGCAACGCGTCAGAGGTCGGGTCAACGCGCCTGATCTCGATCATTCAGTGGGTCCATGCACCACGCCGGTCAGGAGCGAAGTTTTCGCCATACCCACGGGCGCGCAGATTTGGTTTGCGCTTGTGCGGCTCGCTGACCTGCGCCTCGATCCCGTTATCCTTGGCGTAGTCCAGCGCCTCTTCCTTGGTGTCGAATTTCAGGCGCACTTGGGTTTGCGTGTCACTGGACGAGGTCCACCCCATGAGCGGATCAACCTCACGCGCCGAAGCAGGGGCATATTCCAGAACCCACTTTCGGGTTTTGGCCATCCCCGAGGTCATCGCATTCCTGGCAGGCTTGTAAATCCGTGCGCGCATGTCGCCTCTCCGTACTCACTTGGTTATTGATGTATATGCGCCAGACACACGGCGCGGACAAGTCCGCAATTGTCGCAATTTCGATGATTGGAGATGCCCCCTTGAACAAGAACAAAAACAGACCAAAATCAGGCGCGAAAGGAATCCCCTATGGCATACGCTCATTCCGACAAGACCCAGCTGACCGCCGATGACGTTCGCGCCCGCCTGAAGCTGGAAGGCGGCAAGGCATTCGTGATGCACACCGAGTTCAACCCGGCAGGCGATCAGCCGACAGCGATTAAGGAACTGGCCAGCGGCGTGCGGGACGGTGAGAGGGATCAGGTGCTTCTGGGCGCGACCGGGACGGGCAAGACCTTCACCATGGCCAAGGTGATCGAGGAAACCCAGCGCCCCGCCATCATCCTTGCGCCCAACAAGACACTCGCGGCGCAGCTATACGGCGAATTCAAGGGCTTCTTCCCCGAAAACTCGGTCGAATACTTTGTTTCATACTATGACTATTACCAGCCCGAGGCTTACGTGCCGCGGTCCGACACGTACATAGAAAAAGAATCCCAGATCAACGAACAGATCGATCGAATGCGCCACTCGGCCACGCGTGCATTGCTGGAGCGGGACGACGTGATCATCGTGGCCTCGGTCTCGTGCATCTACGGCATCGGTTCGGTCGAAACCTACGGCGCGATGACGCAGGATTTGAAGGTCGGAAAGGAGTATGACCAGCGACAGGTGATGGCCGATCTGGTCGCCCAGCAATACCGCCGCAACGATCAGGCGTTCCAACGTGGTTCGTTCCGGGTGCGGGGCGATTCACTGGAAATCTGGCCTGCTCACCTTGAGGATCGCGCGTGGAAGCTGTCGTTCTTCGGCGAAGAACTGGAACAGATCACCGAATTCGACCCGCTGACCGGAGAGAAAACCGACACGATGGAGCAGATCCGCGTCTACGCCAATTCTCACTACGTGACGCCGAAGCCGACAATGCAGCAGGCGATTATCGGGATCAAAAAGGAGCTGCGTATCCGGCTAGATCAACTGGTGGGTGAAGGCAAGCTGCTTGAGGCCCAGCGCCTTGAACAGCGTACTAACTTCGACCTTGAGATGCTCGAAGCCACCGGCGTTTGCAACGGGATCGAGAACTACTCGCGTTATCTGACGGGTCGCGCGCCGGGTGAACCGCCCCCGACCCTTTTCGAATTCATCCCTGACAACGCCATCGTATTTGCTGATGAATCCCACGTCAGTGTCCCGCAAATCGGCGGCATGTACCGGGGCGACTATCGGCGTAAGTTCACTCTGGCCGAACACGGCTTCCGCCTGCCGTCTTGCATGGACAACCGCCCGCTGAAGTTCGAGGAATGGGATGCGATGCGCCCGCAATCCGTCTTCGTCTCGGCCACCCCTGCCGCGTGGGAGCTGGACCAATCCGGCGGTGTTTTCACTGAACAGGTGATCCGACCCACCGGCCTGCTAGACCCCGAGGTTGAAATCCGCCCCGTGTCGATGCAGGTGGACGATCTGCTGGACGAGGTGCGCAGGGTCGCCGCCAATGGCTATCGCACGCTAGTCACGACGCTGACCAAACGCATGGCCGAAGACCTGACCGAATACCTGCACGAACAGGGCATCAAGGTCCGCTACATGCACTCGGACATCGACACGATTGAGCGCATCGAAATCCTGCGCGATCTGCGGTTGGGGGCGTTCGACGTGCTGGTCGGCATCAACCTGCTGCGCGAGGGGCTCGATATTCCCGAATGCGGGCTGGTCGCCATTCTGGACGCCGACAAAGAGGGCTTCCTGCGCTCTGAAACCTCGCTGATCCAGACCATTGGCCGTGCCGCGCGGAACGCGGATGGTCGGGTGATCATGTATGCCGACAAGATCACCGGTTCGATGGAGCGCGCCCTTAACGAGACCAACCGCCGCCGCGCCAAACAGATCGCCTATAACGAGGAACACGGCATCACGCCCGCGACGGTGAAAAAGAATGTCGAGGATGTTCTGGCCGGCCTCTACGAAGGCGACGTGGACATGAACCGTGTCACCGCCACCATCGACAAACCGATGCACGGCGCCAACCTTGAGGCCCATCTGGACGGGTTGCGCGAACAAATGCGCAAAGCCGCCGAGAACCTTGAGTTCGAAGAAGCCGCCAACATCCGGGATGAAATCAAACGTCTGGAAGCGGTCGACCTCGCCGTCGCCGACGACCCCATGGCGCGCCAATGGGCGGTTGAGAAAGCCTCGGAAGATGCAGTGAAATCACGCGGGCGGTCAACGGCTGGGAGGCCGGGGCAGCGGGGTGGGAATGTGAAGAGAAGGAAGAGGTAGTTCAATGTGGGGATTTCTATCAACCGTAGCCCTTGGGCTAATTGCTGCCATGACAACGTTTACGTTTCAGGCCCGAAGCTGGCGTGAAAAAAACCGTGAAGACATACGCAAGGATGAAAGACACGCCGCGCTTCAAACTATCGAGCTAATCGGTGATGCATTCGACAAAAGATACCATGCCCACCGAAAACTTCTCGGGGCTCTCAATACTGATGACAAAAATCTGGAGACCATTTACGCGGAATACAACAAAGAGGTAGATGCATGGATGACAGCTTTGTCAAGAATTTCGGCGAGGCTGTCGGTGTACTTCGACCGGGAAACGGCAACTTTGTTTGTCTACGAGTGCCACGATCCCCTGAAGGATAGCGGGGATGGTCTACAGCTTAGATACCGGCACGGTTGGGACTTGAGCAGTTTGGACACAGCTATTGCTGCGCGTGTTTTTCAAAAATTGCAAGTAGCGCGAAGGAACTTTCAGAGGTTTCAACGCAGTCTACTTGAGCGCGTCGAAAACGACGAGTTCGGGTCGGTGCAATACTGGAACAACACACAGCATGGTAAGTTGGAGGATATTTCGGTGCTGTTTCTAGTCTCAAGACTCTTTGGAGTCGTGAAATAGCTTTAATGTGTACAGATAGCGCGCCCGGACAGCCATAGCCCAAGTAGGCGCACAGACCCTTGCCATGCCAATGTAGTCCTCAGGTCGCCGTGATGTAAGCAACTTAAAGTCATTCAGACAGTCTACAACAACTCCTGGAATTGGCCTTGCCAACAACGAAGCAATAAAAGCGGCTTCATTTGTTGACAACAGTTCGGGCTCCTTGTCGAACAAGCGTTTTGAAGCTGCCTCAACCCCTATTAAGCCGTGCCCAAAATAACTCCTCTTTAGATAGGACAACAATAGATCTTCCTTGGAAAGCCAGCTATTTATTGCTGCGGCAAGAACAGTTTCCCTGACTTTACGCGAAACGGTTCTTTCGCGTCTATTTGTAATAATGCGTACAAGCTGCTGATCCAAGGTGCTTATTCCACCAGGTCTTCGAAACTTGAGAGCTCTTTTGATCAATCGAGGTATTGCGCGAAACTCAAACCCAAGATGTCGAAAAAAGCGTCTGTCTTCAACTAGTAGAATCATTTGAACGACATCAATGTCTAAACTTTTAAGCTTGACTGCCGGAACAGTCCAAACTGTGGATTGCGAGTCAAATTGCACTTCTTCTACAATTCTATCCAAATCCCAGTTCAACGCTCGCAATCGGCGTTTGATGCTCAAATCCAATCTTGGGGTGTTCCTAGTTTCCATGAGCTTCGAGATATCAGCAGAATTCCATATTGGCGAGCAGATACATGATATTTCAATCCCGGCGCGCATCTGGTTTTGGAGGCTCAATGTCAACCTTAGGATGAATTTTTAACCCATCTTTGTCAAACCTACGAATTCTTGATGGGGTAAAACCCCACCCTAAACCCCCAACTCCGTCCGCATCTTCTTGGTCAGTTTGGCCACAACCAGATCATAAGACGTCAGGATATGTTCGCGCAGGGAGGCGTCGCTCATCCCGCGTTCTTCGTAGACCTGTAGCCATTTCATCCCCCGTGAGGCCAGATAGGGGGCGGGGCGGATGCCGGGTTCGTCCTGAAGCACCTCGAAAGCCAGATCGGTGACTTTGAACGTGAAGGCATCGCGCCCCTCGTTCCAGCCGCAGATGGCAAACACCTTGCCGCCCACTTTCCACACATCCGCATTACCCCATTGCACCACGTGAGACGTGGCTTTGAGGCTGGCGCAAAAACTGTTGAACTCATCGCGTGTCATCGCCCGAAGATTGGCGATTGATCGAAATAAGGCAAGCTGTGTCGGGCTTTATCCCTTGTCCCAATGGACAACTACGTCAAACCCGGCAGGCGATGGCGGGCCTTCAAGAAACTCAGCAAAATGGCCCCACAGCTCGGCCACTTTGGGCGCGTTTGCGTTCGATTTCTCCTCGCTTTGCACGACAGCAACAACAAATCCGGTGCCGTCTTCATTCATGACATTGGTAAAGCTGTGCATACCGTCCATGCCCATGATCTGATCTTTCAATTCGTTCATTTTGGCCTCGGCAGCATTCCGCATGCCGGGCTTCATTTTGAACTGAGTAATGCGTGCAAACATGTCTTTCCTCCCTGTCAGGGCGAAACCCCCCAATGACGGCCAAAACGGCGCGTCAGGTGCAGTGTAACATACCCTCGGGGATTCTCTCAGAGTTCGGGTCAGGGCCGCACGAACTTGGCGGTTCCGACCCTGCGTGCTGCGGGTGTCTCGGTTTGCTGCGGCGGCGCGCTTGGTTCGAAAACCACGCTGCGGGTTTCGCAGGCCACGCCATCGCCATCCGGGTCGTTGCGCTTGTGATAGCCCGGCCTACCGGCCACAAAGGGTCCTGGCACGATGTTTTCGACCGCGTTACATCCAGCCAAGGCAATCAGGTGCAGCAACGCCTCATCATGTTCGAATTCCGAGGTCCGCAGATAAACACCGACCGCGATGCCGATAGTAGTCACCGGCAGCATAAGGACCATGAGCATGATCCTGATCGGCGACAGGGCACGCTTGCGCAAGGCTTCTGCTCGTCGCTGGCGTCGCGAAGTTTTTGGGGCGGGGGTGTCCATGTTTTCTATGCGCGTCTTGTGGGACATGGCATTCTGTTAAACCGAGTTTGTGGCGAAACCGAGACGCAAGACCGGTCGGAAACCAGCCCTCGTACAGAACAACGGATGCGGCTATCTATTAAGCTCTTGAAACAGCGAGACAGAAGACATGAGCCGAACCGACCCCTTCCGCCCGGTCGACGATACTGCCCGTACGCTGGCCCGCGAGTTAATCGATGGCGCGCGCCATGCCGCACTTGCTACCTTGCGACCGGACCTTGGGCTGCCTTCGGTATCGCGCATCGCGCTGGCCACGGATGACGCAGGCGGACCAGTGACGCTGATCTCGACCCTGGCGGATCATACCCAGGCGCTGCGTACCAACCCAGCCTGTGCGCTGTTGGTCGGGGACCCCGGCGAAACCGGTGACCCCCTGACCCATCCTCGGTTGACGCTGCACGCCAAAGCCCGGTTCATTCCACACGAAAGCACCGACCATACTACTTTGCGGTCGCGATATCTGACCCTGCGACCGAAAGCGAAACTCTACGTCGATTTCGCCGATTTCGGTTTTGTTCGGTTCGACATCTCAGATGCTTTGCTAAATGGTGGATTCGGCAAAGCGTGGCGGCTTACCCAAGCAGATCTGTGGCCCGGTCAGCGCACCACGTGAACCGCGCAGGCGGCATGACGCACCACATGGTTGGTGGTCGACCCCAGCAGAAGGTCCTGCATGCCCGGCCGATGTGACGCCATGATAATCAGGTCCGGTTTGTGAGTTTCCGCCCAGTCCAGAATGGTGCGTCCGGAATGCCCCTCAACCACCTCACCGATCGCATTGGGCAGTTTGGCCGCCAGGTCATCCAACTCGACCTTCAATGCCTTGCGGGCCTCGGACAAATATTCGGGCGGCATATACGAAATCGCGTAGCTTGGGATGTGTTCGACCACATGCAAGAGCGTGACCCTTGCATCTGGTGTCGAGAGCAGTTCAGCCAGTTTTAGCGGTCCGGAAATGTCCCGTTCAGCATCAAAGGATATAGGGACAAGAATATTGTTATACATGGCGCGCGCCTCCGTTTTCGTTTCTGCAACCTGAATGGCGCGGCGCGCCAAGTCATTGATCTAGGTCAGAAACTGCCGAATGTTTCGGCCACATCATACATGACCGGCTCAAAGCTTTTGCACAGCTCGTTGATCTTGCGGTTGCGATCCCGCATTTCAGGAGTGCGCAGCATAGCCAGAAAATCTTCGCGCCGGGTCCACTGCGAGTAATTGGCAATTCGCGTCTGTGCATCATTGACGTGCAGACCAGCCGCAACGAACCCTGGCTGTTTCGAAATAAACTCGGAATAGGCATCGGTCAGCGCCTCAAGCAGGTCTTGGCAGGTGCCCGGAGTCATTTCAAAAGTGGTTATAACTGTCTGGACGCTCGCATTCTCGGAAATTTTCGGCATCTGGATACTCCCTTATCTACCCAAATACTAACACAGTATTCGGCAAGGTCTTGCGTTTCGCTGGATGACACCGCCTCTTTTGTTGGTTTCCAAGAAGTGAACAGATTACTAACCATCTGTTAACCACACGGGCCGATGCTTTGCGCATGTGCCGAGTCGTTTTTCTTTTTTCACTTCTCTTGGCCGCGGCCCCGGCTTGGTCCGGTGCATGGCTACGTGAAAAAGATGCCGCATTCACTGCGGCCTCGGTTACGGCTTTCAAAGACCCGGATGGGAGTTACAACTACAAAACCGCGCTGTATGCCGAATTTGGACTCAGGCCAAATGTGACAATCGGATTGGACTTGGAGCAAAACCGGGACTACTTTGGCCACGCACTTGTATTCGCGCGCATTCCGGTTGCTGATTTCGACAACTGGGGACGTTTTGCGGCAGAGTTCGGCGCTGGCGCTCACTATAGGCTGCTTGGGTCCTGGGCGATGTACAAATTGACCCTATCTTACGGTAAGGGGTTCCAGACCGGATGGGGCAACGGATGGTTGGCGGTTGAGGCGGCATGGGAGAACCGCACGCATGACGCAGTGTTCCGCAAGCTCGACATTACCGCTGGCCTGTCCGGGGACAGGCTGCTTAACCCCATGATGCAAATTGAAACAAGCTACACGCCTGAAAACTCGCTGTTTTGGACTGTTCGGCCCTCTGTCCTGATTCGTGGGCGAGACAACGGAAGGACCTGGGTGCTGGGCTTTGAACGCAATAAGGCCCGCAACGACACGGGTGTAAAATTTGCACTCTGGAACACGTTCTGAAGTCAGCGAATTGGCCGCCCGTGCGGGGGCGGCCACAAAGGACATTAACTTTCCATACGAATGAGGGTTGAGACTTCCCCACTCACGGCCTCGGGCCATCGCAGGTTGATGGCGTCTCGCCCGGCTCCCTGCTCCAACTCGACATACGGGCTCGCATAAGCCGTCAAGCCAAATACGTTCTTCAGCGGGCCCAGCGCCGTAACCGCATCGCAGCTGCGTGCAAAGCCGCCAAATGGCAGCTCTCCGGCGGCTTTAATCGACCATGCCTGCGATGGGGAACCTTGCGAATGCGTTACCCGCAAAGGGTTCGCAACTTTTTGGTCCACTCCATGAAATGTATTGTTTTCGAACATAACATTCCGATGCGCATAGTTGTTCAGACTGGCAAAAGAGGTGTCCACCTGCTCTACCCGATTTATGCTTCCGCTTGTGGACCGAAACTTGTTCCCTGTGATGACCACACCATTCAGGAAATGCCCCGCGCCATGTGGGCGGATGGTGATGTAGCTGAACCAGGGCGCAACTTCACTGGAATAGAAAATATTGTCGGTGATTGCCATCGAACTGAACGAAAACCCAGCTCGGTAGACAGGATCTGCATCCCGTTCGTTGGTCCACTGGATAAAGCAGTTGTCGATATAATTCCCCGAGATGGTCGAACTGTTATACGTGCCGATCATGATCAATCCGGGACTGCGAACGCCTTGCGGAATACTGTCACCCTGGAAAAAGTGATTGCCAAGGATCATGTTGTTCGTACCGCCCAGAACGGCAAAATGCAGGAACCGCACGGCCCTATTGTGGCGCAGCTTCACATCATTGGCCGTGGCATTCAGTGCGATGGACTTGCGATCCGAAACATTGAAAGACTCCTCGGTGGACAGAAACTGGCAAGTATCGATTAACATTCCCTGGCATCCCGTCCCGATCGAGGTGATCCCGCGGTCTTTGGGGCGACTGATAAAACAGTTCGCCAACGCGAAGGTGCTGCCGGACGGGGCCAGACGGATGGCGCTGCTGCGGCCGTTGCACTGGAACTCGATCTGTTCCATTCCGAACTTGCGCAGCGTGCTGAAACCACTGAAATCCAGTAGATATTTGAACGACAAAAAGGTGAAGGTCTGCGTTCCGGCAGCATCATAAATTGGTGCATTCAGCGTAATCTCACCCGCGCCCTCATTCTTCGAGCGGACATAAATCTCGCGCCCGACGCCGCTGCCCTGCACAAGCGAACCGACCGGGATGTTGGCAACATTGGCCACGTTCACCAGACGTGTCGGGTCGTTGGGATTGTATGTTGCGACCGAGGTGAAAGTCTCGGTATCCCAGGCCGAGCTGTTTTGGACGTCGAATTGTCCATTGCGGATCACACGGCGGGTTGAGAAACCGGATTGCCGGTTCGGAACCGCTGCAGCCATGTCTATCGGTTCGCTGACAGACACCTTGCGCCCGCCCATATCCAATGATTCATGGTCCGAATTGTTCAGCAACGCCTGAAACGCTTTCTTAAACGCCAGCATTTCGTTGCCAAACGCGTTGATGTAGGTCGGCAGATCAAAGCTTTTGGTCAAAAGCAGCATCTTATCGTCCGGCATCGTAACTGTGCCCTCGAAATCAATCTCAGATGCCATTGAGGTGTTCTGCGCCAGAAAATAAGTCCCGCCGGGAACAAATACCCGACGACCGTTGGCAGCCTGATCCGCTGCTTCGAACGCGGCGGAGTCATCTGTTACCCCATCCCCAACAGCACCAAAATCGCGGACATCGACCAGACTGATTAGATTCCGCAAGAATACGCCGGTGACGTCTGTGATCTCAATATCATCGACACGCACCACGGCTCCGTTCGCTCCGTCAATGTCGATACCGAAATGGCCGTAAAGCGCCTCGACGCCCCAAGGCATGTCGACACCGGGCCGCTGGCCTGTACCGACAATTGCGGTGATTTCATGCACCGTGCCGTAAGCGGATAGCTGCGTTGCCGGTCCCTGCTCGACAACACCGGTGACTTGCACATCCCCGGCACCGCCCGCCCAGCCCGCGATACGCACATCCGGTAGCGGGCCGCTGATGGCTTTGACGCGTGCTTTGATCTGCAGGTAGCAGCCCGGCAATAACGGGGTCTGGCCCATGTAGCGCAAACGCTGCGTTGCGTTGACTTTCAAGATTTCGAGGCACCCGCCAAAATCCGCATCAGCGGGTACAAAAACGCCGGTTCCCGACCCGTCATAGGTCGGAGAACCCGGCGTTCCATCGCCACTGGACCATACATTCAGGCCAGTCGCGAAAGCAGGCGGCGTGAATACGATGCCATCGGTGATTGCCTTATTCATAGAAATCCCTTTCCCAGTTGCGCCAGCGGCGGCCCGCCACGCGCATAAACCCAGTGTCCGGGGCGACACGTCCCGAACGCAAAAGCCTGAGTACTGAAAAGGGATTAACCGTCGCTCATATCACCGTGACGGTGATGTTGCATCAGGCCGCAGGGTCGGAATTGCCCAAAAGCTGTACGCCGTTGATTTTCCAACCATTCTCAAGCGGAACCATTTGGTAATCGAGAATGTGTACCTGGCCATCAATGTCGGTGATCATGACCTTTTGCCATAGCGATCCAGCCACATCTCGCAGTTCCAGAAACCGCACTTCGGACGGGCGCCAGACCATCGGATAGCCACGCTTCACCATCACGCCGAAATTCTCGGGCGTCTGGAACAGGCGCTGGATACTGGGGCTGGCGTAGGTAAAGGCTTTGGCAAAGTCGTCCGCCTCAAACGCCTGAATTTGGGCCGCGATGTTTTCTTCGATCTCATCGCTCTGGGCAAATGCGGCCGAAGCAAGACCGGCAACAAACGAAATAGTTAGCAATAAACGACGCATGGGGCTTCCTCCTGAACCAAGGGTAGCCCCACGCGATGTCAGGTCAAATCAGACCAGATCTCCGGCCAGTGCTTTGTCGATCAGGTCGATCGTTTCGCTCACGCCGTATAGCGCGATGAACCCACCGAATCGCGGCCCCTGCGAGGCGCCAAGCAGCACTTCATAAAGCGCCGTGAACCAACCGCGCAGCGGATCGAACCGCTCGCGCCCGATCGAGTAGACCACCGATTGCAGCGCTTCGTCTTCGATAGGACCGTCATAAGACTCCAACGCAGCCCTCAACGCCTCCAGCGCCTCACGCTCCTGATCCGTCGGCGCACGGTGCTGACGTGTCGGTTTGACAAAGTCGTTGAAGTACCGCACCGCAAACCCGGCTGCCTGATCGAGGTCGGGATGACTCTCGGCTGTGGCCTCGGGCGCATAGCGGCGGATAAAGCCCCAAAGCGCCTCCTTGTCCTCGGCACCAGAAACCGACGCTAGGTTCAATAGCATTGCGAAAGGCACGATCAGCGTGGACTCTGGAACATCACCGCCGTGGATGTGCCAGACCGGGTTGTTCAACTGCGCCTTCAGGTCTTGCCCCGGATACGCACGCAACTGCTGGTGATACTCATCATAGGCTTTTGGGATCACATCAAAATGCATCCGCTTGGCCGTCTTGGGCTTTTGATACATGAAATAGGCCAACGACTCGGTCGGCGCATAGGTCAGCCATTCGTCAATCGACACACCATTGCCAGATGACTTGGAAATCTTCTGACCGTTCTCATCCAGGAATAACTCATACGAGAAATGCTCAGGTGCGCGTCCGCCCAACGCGCGACAGATCCCATCGTAGATCTTTTCGTTGGTGGCGTGCTCCTTGCCATACATCTCGAAATCGACGCCCAACGCCGCCCAACGCGCACCAAAGTCCGGCTTCCACTGAAGCTTGACGTTGCCACCGGTGACGGGAACGGTCCATTCCTTGCCATCCTCGTCATCGAAGGTAACGGTATAGGTCTCGGCACAGACCTTTTTCATGGGCACATACAGAACCCTGCCCGTTTCCGGATGGATCGGCAGGAAGATCGAATATGTTTGCTGCCGCTCTTCCCGCAGGCTTTTCAACATGATGGCCATTACGTCATCATATTTCTCAACAGCACGCTTCAAGGTTTCGTCAAACTGGCCGGACGCGTAGAACTCTTTGGCCGAGTAAAACTCATACTCGAACCCAAACGTGTCCAGAAAACGCCGCAGCATCGCGTTGTTGTGCTCGCCAAAGCTGGGGTATTCGCCAAACGGATCAGGAACCGAGGTCAGCGGGCGCTGTAGGTGTTCTTCCAGCTTCTCGGGATTGGGCACGTTGCTGGGGACCTTGCGCATGCCGTCCAGATCGTCCGAGAAACAGATCAGCTTGGTCGGAATGTCGGACAGTGCCTCAAAGGCGCGCTTGACCATCGTGGTCCGCGCCACCTCGCCGAACGTTCCAATATGCGGCAATCCCGACGGGCCGTACCCAGTTTCAAACAGCACGTATCCCTTTTCCGGAGCGCCTTTCTGATAGCGTTTGAGCAACCGGCGCGCCTCTTCAAAAGGCCAGGCCTTGGACGACATCGCGGTTTCGCGCAGTTCAGACATTTTTATTTGCTCCATCGGGAAAAACAGCGTCAGCCGCCGCATGCAACCGACCGGCCCCTCCTATTGTGCCGGTGCAGCATGAGTCAATAAAGCGCGTTGTTTTTCGTGATGGAAAGGCAGTTTTACGTAGTCAACTGGTCCAGTTTGGCGGCCCAGATAAAGTCATTCTCGCTGAGACCGCTGATTTCGTGCGTGGTCAGCTTTACGTCAACATAGCCCCAACCAAAAGTTACATCCGGGTGATGCCCTTGCTGATCCGCCAGCCAGGCGCAGAGGTTGGCCAGATAGGTCGCCTTGGCGAACCCTTTGAATTTGTAATGACGGCTCAGCTCTTTGGTTTCTGCGTCCAGTTTCCAGCCGGGCGCAAGTTCGGCCATGTGGGTTTCGGCCTCGGATTTGGTCAAAGCCGGAATGCCACCGGAACATGGTACACAGGTTCGGTCAGATAGGCTGCAGGTTTGTCCTGATCTGGTCATGATCCGTTCACTCCGCTGCGGTTGCTTTGGGTGGGAACTTGTTCGGCAGCACTCCAAGGGATTGCGCCTGACGGACATCCGCCAGAAGATCGCGATCGGCGGCTGCAAACAGTTCCTCAGGTGAGTTTAACACGAAATAGCCCATCTGGTGCATGTCGATCCGGTACGGCGTGCGCAGGATCGTCAGGACATCAAACGGGTCGCGGTCGGGAATGTCGCTTTCCACGGAATAGACCAATTCGGTCGGCGAAGACGCAAGCCCAGACCCCAGCGCCTTGATCTCACCATCCTGAATTCGAAGCCCAAATTCGATTGAGAACCAATAAAGCCGGATCAGCCAGGCGTAGTCTTTTTCGCTGGCCTGCACCCCCGCCTTTCCAATCGCATGACTAAACGCCGCAAAGCGCGGATCGCTTAGTAACGGTGTATGACCGAAAATCTCATGAAAAATGTCGGGCTCTTCGATGTAATCGAAATCCTCGCGCGACCGGATGAAGGATGCGGCGGGAAAGACCCGGTCTGCCAGCATGCCAAAGAAGGTCTTGAACCCGATCAGCGCCGGCACCGGCTGTACCCGCCAACCTGTCAGGTCCATCAGGCGCTCGGAGATATCGGCGCAAGACGGTACGCGGGTTTTTGGCAAGTTTAGCCGGTCCAACCCGGCAAGATAATCACGGGCCATGTAGCGCTGCACGTTCTTCTCTTGGGCGGCATAGAGATCGGCCCAAACCGCGTCTTCCTCGGCCGAATAGGCGATATGGCCGCGCGCATCGGCCACCTTGGCGATGTATTTGGTCGATTTTGGCATTACTTTTTTTCCTTGAGGAAAGTATAGCCGCGCAAACTGATGAATTTGGTTTGGTAGATGATGGTTTTGCCGCTATTTTGGTAAATATATATCGCCACGGCATCATTTATGAAACAAACACTTCAATCCGCTGACATTGCCATCCTGCAGCATCTGCAAACCGATGGGCGCCTATCGATGCAGGAGCTTGCAGACCGCACTGGCCTGTCTGCCTCGCAATGCTGGCGTCGCGTACGCGATCTCGAAGCGTCTGGTGTGGTGTCCGGGTACGCTGCGCAGGTACGAGCTAAATCTGTAGGTCTGGACGCCATCGCGTATGTTCACGTCGCCCTGCGCGATCACCAAGAGGAAAGCATCACGTCGTTTCAGCGGCTTGTTGAGACAGAACCGCAGATCGTCGAATGTGCTTCGATCACCGGCGATCATGATTTCATTCTGAAGGTCTATGCAAAAACTCCTGAGAACCTTGAACACTTCATCATGCAGCGGCTGCTGAAATCCGGCTTGGTGCGCGATACCCGCAGCAATTTCGTGCTGCGCCAGACCAAAACCAGGGGACCGTTGCCGATTCTCTGACCGGGTCGGGGGCAAAATCCGTTGAACCTGCCTGTCAGTCCACCTATCGTGCGGGTGCAGAAAAGCCCAATCAGGACGACACCATGACCCAACAAGTAGCCCACCCAATGTCCCCACAGGATTGCCTTGTTGCGATCATGGTTGCGATCTCTGCGTCGGACGAAACGATTCGGACCGCCGAATTGGTCAAGATCGAAGGCGCGGTTAACATGTTGCCGATATTTGCAGAATATGACACCGACCGCACACGGCGCGTAACCCAAGTCGTCTTCGACCTTTTCGAACAGGAAGACGGGCTCGACGCCCTGTTCGGCCTGATCCGCGACAACCTGCCGGACCGGCTGCATGAAACGGCTTATGCGCTGGCCTGTGATGTCGCCGCGGCGGATGGCTCCCTGGCTGAGACCGAGTTGCGCCTGCTGGAAGAAATCCGCTACGAGTTGAACATTGATCGCCTGCACGCAGCGGCCATTGAACGGGGTGCCCGGGCGCGTCACACAACCTGAGATCAACTGCCTTGCAGCGATCCCCATCGTTCGATCAAAGCACGTTGCAGCTTACGGGACCTGCGGTTCCAGCTGCGAGCGCCGTCGGGACGTTCGCGCAGCGCGCGGGGGATAGTCGCGCGGTGGACGACATCGGCGGTGAATATGGCAAAGGCAAGCTCTGATCCATCCGGAGCTGTTATAAACCCGCCCAATCCTGACACGAAATTCAATGTTCCGGTCTTGGCGTCAACCTTGATTGGATGATCCTTGACCGGACGGCCCTGGCTATCGACCAGAACGAACTTTTTAAGTAGCGGCCGCAATACGCCATCCTTTCGGGCAGCGACCAAAGCTGTCACCAGATCTTCAGGGGCTACACGGGACGCATCACCCAACCCCGAATGATCCACCATCGAGATTCCGGTCACACCATAAGTCTCATTAGCCCATAGGTTCATCTCGGCCGCCGAATCCGCCAAGCTTTGAATATCCGCCCCGCGCGCCCTGGACGCCGCCATGCCCACCATTTCTGCGGTGATATTGGTTGAGTATTTCAGCATCCCCCGCAGGATGCTTTCCAAAGGATCACTCTGGTGAACAACCAAAACCTGCCCCTGGGGCGTTTCCCGCGTGATCTGGACACGTCCAAGAACAATCCCGTTGGACCGAGCCAGAGTCCGGAACACATCCCCCGCGTACAGCGCAGGTTTACGGACAGGCAGCCAACGCGCGCCACCATTGCCCAACGCAGCGCTGGCGACTGTCCAGCGATCCTGCCGCGCGCTTGGCTGATAGGTGTAGATAGGCAAGTTACGCTTCTCAACCCGCATCGCGGCCGTATCAACGGACGGTCTGTAGCGGGCAGTTCGGGCATCCATGGTCACATCATATCCGTTGCCGGCCCGCTTCCACTCAAAATGGACACGGTTGAAATTCAGCGAAATGCCACTGATGGACGGGCTGTATCCCAGATGATCCGGCTGCCCCGGATCAACGCTGAACACATAGGGCAGCGCACCATCATACACCTTGAACGCCCCGCGTACCTCGGTAATGCCGGCTTCACGCAGGTTTGCGGCCATGTTGGCAAGGTCATCGGTGTCCAATAACGGGTCCGCGCCACCCACGAGGATCAGATCGCCCTCCAACACCCCATTTAAGATGGGACCATCCGCCATCAACGCAGTTTCAAAGCAGTGGTCCGCACCCAGAACATCCAACGCATAAAGCGCGGTCAAAGCTTTGCCGACACTCGCGGGTGGCAAACCATGAGTGCCGCCAAACGCCTCTAGCTGCGCGCCGGTTTTCACATCGGCCACAGCAAAGACAACCTCGCCTCGTAACCTTGCAGCCTCAATAAGGCGCTCTGCCCCGCTGGGCAGGTCGCCCCGCATCTGTGGCCGAAGGGAATGCAAAGGCGCATCGGCCAAGGCCTGGCTCGACAGGACCGAAATCCCCAGACCAGCAAGAAACAGACGACGCGAAATACGTTCAACCATGGGTCAATTAAAATCCCAGAGATCACAGGCGCACAACCATTGAATGAGATTATGCGCCGATGGGGGCTATTCGGGCAACACTGTGTCGCCCCAAACGCCTCGGCTTCGAATCTCGGTCGAGCTAACTTTGATCATCGGTGCGTTGACAAAACACCACGCCGGAGCCCGCGCCCGCCCCAGCAAGTGCCGCGCCTGACCGTCGATACGGTATTTTGCGTAAATCCGCGCTGCAGGAGACATCCTTGCGGAAATCCTGTCTCCCGGTCGCGCGACAACACCCACGGGAACGCTGTCCATGATCAAACGCCAGTCTTTCCATTTGTGGAACTGCGCCAGATTGTCAGCCCCCATCAGCCACACGAATTTCACGTGTGGATAAAAGCGTCGCAACGCCGCGAGCGTATCAGCAGTTGCCCGTGTCCCGGTTAAGGCCTCCAGGTCAGTGACTTCAACGCGCGGATGCCTCATCACCGTCTTGGCCGCATTGACCCGTCGCGCCAGCGGTGCCGGCCCATGTTCCTTCAGTGGATTGCCCGGCGACACCAGCCACCA
Source organism: Ruegeria sp. AWH4_226 (assembly GCF_056159225.1). Classification (NCBI taxonomy): domain Bacteria; kingdom Pseudomonadati; phylum Pseudomonadota; class Alphaproteobacteria; order Rhodobacterales; family Roseobacteraceae; genus Ruegeria; species Ruegeria sp. AWH4_226. The sequence goes on from NZ_JBSWUU010000001.1 coordinate 2,140,775, forward strand.
CACCCGATCCAGTCCAAACGCTTTCATCGCCTCAAGCGTGACATGCACATGCCCCGGATGCGGCGGATCAAATGACCCGCCGAACAAACCCACAACCTGCCCGGACCGCGCATATGGAATAGAGCTTCGCAACATCCCCTGCTGATGTTCAGAACTGCGGGTCGTTGTCAATCGACCGGTTGCACCACATCGCCCAGCTTGACCCATCCGGGCCGCACCACTTCGGCGCACCAGCCCCCATGGCCACGGACAGCGGAATAGGCACCCTTTCCCAGCGCCTCCTCCATCCGGCTGCAGGGCGCGCAGATGACGGTAAAGCGCAAAACCGCCTCGCCCACCTGTACCTCGCGCCCCTTGAGCGCCGACAGATTGATCCCCGATACCACCAGATTGCGCCGCAGAATGTCCGGTGTGACCGATCCTTGCCCCAGATATGAGCCAATCGCCGAAAGATGCTCTTGCTGGATCAGCGTCACCGCCCGCTTACCCGCGCGGCCCCGGTCGCCATCTAGCCCATTTGCAGTCAGGGCAAGCTCTTCAACTACAGTCATGGGCGCGCGCCGATCCGGCCGCACACCGATCCATTCGATCCGTCCGGGCTGTGCCCAACCTGCGATCAATTCAGCCAATTCCGACAAATCACCCCCCTACCCCGTGCCGCCAACCTATCCGACACGCGTGAGCGGTAAAAATCACAAAACCTCCAGCTTGCCCCGCCCGCCCGGCTTGGATATCTAGCGTTTCAACCTGAATTCCCCGACCCAGAGGACGCGACATGGCCGCCTATCAATATGTCTACCACATGCAGGGTGTCTCCAAGACCTATCCCGGTGGCAAGAAGTGCTTTGAAAACATCCACCTGAGCTTTCTGCCCGGTGTGAAAATTGGCGTCGTCGGCGTCAACGGCGCGGGTAAGTCGACGCTGATGAAGATCATGGCGGGCCTCGACACCGACTACACGGGTGAGGCATGGGCGGCCGAGGGCGCCAAGGTTGGCTATCTGCCACAGGAACCGCAGCTGGATGAAACTCTGTCAGTACGTGAAAACGTCATGCTGGGCGTGGCCGCGAAAAAGGCCAAGGTTGATCGGTTCAACGAAATCGCCATGGAGATCGCCGAGAATTACTCGGACGAGCTGATGGAGGAAATGACCACCCTGCAGGACGCGATCGATGCGGAAAACCTGTGGGACCTCGACAGCCAGATTGATGTCTCAATGGAGGCGTTGCGCTGCCCGCCGGACGACGCCAACATCGCCAACCTCTCGGGTGGTGAGAAACGTCGTGTGGCGCTTTGCAAGCTGCTACTGGAAGCGCCTGACATGCTGCTGCTTGATGAGCCGACCAACCACCTGGACGCCGAGACGATCGCATGGCTGCAACAACATCTGATCGACTATAAAGGCACCATCCTGATCGTCACCCACGACCGTTACTTCCTGGATGACATCACCGGCTGGATTCTGGAACTCGACCGCGGCCGCGGCATTCCCTACGAGGGCAACTACTCCGCATGGCTGGAACAAAAAGCCAAACGGCTGGAGCAGGAAGCCCGCGAGGACAAGTCCAAGCAGAAAACCCTGCAGCGCGAGTTGGAATGGATGCGTCAGGGCCAGAAGGCCCGTCAGGCCAAATCCAAGGCCCGGATCAACGCCTATAACGAGCTGGCAGATCAGTCCGAACGCGAAAAGCTCACCCGCGCGCAGATTGTCATCCCCAATGGCCAGCGCCTTGGCGGCAAGGTGATCGAGGTCGAGGGCCTGTCGAAACACATGGGCGACAAGCAACTGATCGAAGGGCTGGACTTCGCCCTGCCCCCCGGCGGCATTGTCGGTGTGATCGGGCCCAACGGTGCCGGTAAATCGACCCTGTTCAAGATGCTCACCGGGCAGGAACAGCCCGACAGCGGCACCATCACGCTAGGCGATACGGTGCAGTTGTCCTATGTCGACCAGTCCCGCGACGACCTGCAAGACAACGACACCGTATGGGAGGCAATCACCGGCGGTGCCGAAATCATCCAGCTGGGCGATGCGCAGGTCAATTCCCGCGCCTATTGCTCGTCCTTCAACTTCAAAGGCGGCGATCAGCAAAAGAAGGTCTCGCTGCTGTCAGGTGGTGAGCGCAACCGCGTCCACATGGCCCGCCTGTTGAAAGAGGGCGGCAACGTCCTGCTGCTGGACGAACCCACCAACGACCTCGACGTCGAAACCCTACGTGCACTGGAAGACGCCTTGGTCGACTTCGCCGGCTGTGCCGTGGTCATCTCACACGACCGCTTCTTCCTCGACCGGATTTGTACGCATATTCTGGCGTTTGAGGGTGATGCGCATGTTGAGTGGTTCGAGGGCAACTTCGAGGACTACGAAGAAGACAAAAAACGGCGTTTGGGTCCTGATGCGCTAGAGCCCAAGCGGTTGAAACATAAGAAATTTGTGCGGTGATCAGCTTTATACAGGCCCGTAAGGACAAATGGATGCGCAGCGTCCGAAAAAGAGTCGTACCTTGGCAAGTGCGGCGTATGCTGCAAAGTACCCCTGAAAACTGCGTCATTGTCGCCAGCAATGGCCGGTCAGGCAGTACGATGGTTTTCCTGGCCCTGTTGGATTCACTAAAAAATATCAAGCCGAGGGCTGCCAAACAGTCATATTTCGTCGCGCGCCTGAAAAGCGCAAAATTTCGCGCGCCTTGCGTATACAAGACACATGACTTCCCCCAAGCTTTGTCCTCGTGGCCGGAAAACACGCGGGTGGTGTTCTGCTTTGGGCCATCCAAGGACTCCGCGTTTTCCGTACATGCGGCGATGGAGGGGTATGGTGCGGACTGGATCGAGTCGCATTTCTATCACCTGCACGCTGATGGAACCTACGATGAGCTGTTCGAACGCGACGTTCTTCAGCAGGCACGCCAAATCAAGGAATGGGTGACTTTCGAGGACGTTCCCGTTCTGTGCATCCACTATGACGCGATTTGGGAATATCGGGATACCATCGCTCGATTCAGCGGGCTGAAATTCAATCCACCTGAACGACGGGACCGCGCGCCCAAGGACATTCCGGCGGACCTCAGGGCAAAGGCGGATCGTCTGTATGATCCGATCGACGAGGTGATCGACCAGTTGCCACGCTGTTTTATTGCCTCAAAACGATACGAAATGACAGTTCAGGAACTGCCGATATCAGAATAGACGCATCTATTTGCGGCGCCCCGTCCTAGCCAAGAGTCGCGCTTGCCGGTCGCCGTTTTTTCCAGCACAAATCCGGATCAAGCAGGTTTTGACCTGTTGAACTACAACACCATGTCGTTGCAACAGCGTTTAATCTTGGCAATACAACAAAACTGTTTCAGGGTGCGTTGCTGGACATATTCGACGTATTCGGTCAGCCAAAGGATCAAATGGGTGAGAGTGCTTTTCTCCAAGGGCCTTGTTTTCATATCCAAACCGCGCTGTGGCTCTACATCAATCCGTATCCGGATGGGGCAGTTTATTTCGAGGAAAGACCGCGATTTTGCAGTCGACGAGGCCGAAGATAGTCCTGTTTTTCATCCCCATGACATGGCCCCGTTCGTCAAAGCAAAACTGGCGGAATTGTACCCAGACCACCCCAAGCTTACCTATTTCGTGACCACGCGAAACCCAATTGACATGCTTTGGTCCTATTATTGTTTTTTTCAACCAGACTCCGAATGCCGCTATAACTACGCGCCAGATTGGAGCGGAGGTTCAGCGATGGGTTTTGAAGAGTGGATTCAGCATGGCAGAGTTGGTATTCGGGACGGCCGGCATGAATTTGTTCCCGATTGGATTTCGACCGAAAACCTCTCGCCCCTCAGCCTTGAGGCCTACTCAATTGATCGCACGGGCAACAACCATATCGACCAAGTGTTTCGGCTCGAAAACGCAAAAGAACTGAACAGTTGGGTTTCCAGCCGACTTGAAAGCCGAAGATTTCCCGCCCTGTCCGAAGCGTTTAAGACCCGCAGCTTCAAGGCGTATTCCAGGACACGAAAATTACATAAGTCCCTGCCTCACATAAATAAATCTCAGGTCTCAGGGACGGCTACACGCAATCTAGCGCCTCACGACCTATCAGAAAACAGCATCAAAGCGATCCGGATGATGTTCCCGATGGAAAGCAAGATGTACAACCTCTGAGCAGACCTTGCTCCAATCGGCTGTTTGTTGCCCAGAATATAACTCCGTCCGACGCCACTTGCCCTGTGCCCTTCCTGATGCCATATAGGCGTCGCTTACGTTTTTCTACTTCGACCTACTGTCTCCTTTATCGGCGCTCAGTCATTCGATCCAGACGACGACGCCGGGCTGCCGCAACCCCGTGGGCAGCAACAAAACAGGAGAATACGGATATGCCAGCAGGCACCGTTAAATGGTTCAACACAACCAAAGGATTTGGTTTCATCGCACCCGAAGAAGGTGGCAAAGACGTGTTTGTACACATCTCAGCCGTCGAGCGTTCGGGCCTTACCGGTCTGGCCGACAACCAGAAAGTCACGTTCGAGCTGCGCTCGGGTCGTGACGGCCGCGAAAGCGCTGACAACATCCAGCTTGCATAAGCAGCCTTAAGGGCAGAGGATTCCTCTGCCCTTTCTTGACCAGATCAGCCCCCCGCATCGTTTCGTGACCTGCGGGTGTGGCTTGGTGATGACATCAAATTCCAGTTACTTTCTGCAGCGATTGACCAAATCGGCTATCCTCTGGACATTTTGTCCAGGTTTATTCAATTTTGTCTAAGAGAGCTGCCATGTTCACGCGTCGTACATTCCTGACAGCATCTGCCGCTGCCGGCCTTGTGCCCGGCATTGCAACGGCAAAGAACCAAGCTGTCGAATACGATCCCACGCCACAATACGTGCGGATCAAAAAAGACTTCCTACCGGGCCAGTTGCTTGTGGTGCCACGGTCCTTCTACCTTTACTTCGTGACCGAGCCACGCAAGGCGATCCGCTATGGGTGTGGCGTCGGCAAGGCCGGGCTCGAGTTCACGGGCACCGCCACGATTGACGTCAAGAAAGAATGGCCGACATGGCGCCCAACCGACGAGATGATCGAGCGTGAACCCATTACCTATGCCCGTTTCAAGGATAACGACTATGTGCAGCCCGGCGGTAGTGACAACCCGCTCGGCGCACGGGCGCTGTATTTGTTCCAGAACGGGATCGACACTTATTTCCGAATTCATGGCACAACTCAGCCGCAAACCATTGGGCGCGCAGCGTCAAACGGCTGTATCCGGATGTTGAATTCTCATGTGATAGATCTGTATGCGCGCGTGCCGATCGGCACGGTGGTCACGGTCGTCTGATCACTTCTGTGTAGCGCGCGCAAGGTCCAGCACATAGGGGCCAAGGGTTTCTACGATCAAGGCCACGCCTTGGGCGTTTGGATGAATACCATCAGGTTGCATGAATTTCCGTGCGGCATCCGGATCGCTTTCGGCAGTCAGTCCGGTGAAGAAACTTGGGGCATAGCCTGTTTCATAGGCTTCAGCCAATTCTGGGTACATCGCGTCAAACGCCTCTTTGTACTCGACCCCATAGTTTCCAGGTGCCTGCATCCCGATCAGCAAAACCTCGACATCTGACGCATCGGCGGCCTGGATAATCGCCTCAAGATTGGCGCGCGACACCGCCGGGTCGATCCCCCGCAGCAAGTCGTTTCCACCCAGCGCAACGATTATTCCATCGACCTCGGAGGTCAGGGTCCAGCCTACTCGCGCTGCGCCACCGGCAGTCGTATCACCGGACACCCCCGCATTGATCAAGCGGACATCTTCACCCTGCGCCTGCAACCAACGCTGCAATTGAGGCACAAATCCGTCCTGTTGCGGCAGTCCGTACCCTTGTGTCAGCGAATCTCCCAAAGCGGCGATGACGACCTGCTCGGCTGTGGCTGCAATGCCGCAACACATAAACAGCACCGACATCAAAGCCTTGCGCAACATCAGAACTGCTCCATATCCCAATTGATCACTCCCATTTGGACAGACTTATGACAACACCCGTTCTTTCGCTTCAAAATGCCGCTTTGTCGCTGGATGGCAATGCCGGGCGGGTGAATATCCTGCACGATATCACTTTGACGGTATCGCAAGGCGAAACACTGGGGCTGGTCGGGCCGTCGGGGTCGGGCAAATCCTCGCTGCTCATGCTGCTGGGCGGGTTGGAAAGGGCAACGGCGGGCGTGATCACTGCCTTGGGACATAACCTGACCGATATGGATGAAGACGCACTGGCCCGATTGCGACGCGACGCGATGGGGGTCGTTTTCCAAAATTTCCACCTGATCCCGACGATGACGGCACTTGAAAACGTGGCTACGCCGCTGGAATTGGCCGGACATCGCGACGCATTTGATCGTGCAGGCGCAGAGCTTGAAGCCGTTGGTTTGTCGCATCGCCGCGATCACTATCCGGCGCAACTCTCGGGGGGCGAGCAACAACGGGTAGCCTTGGCCCGGGCATCCGCGCCGCGGCCTCAGATTTTGCTGGCCGATGAACCAACCGGCAATCTGGATGAAACGACCGGTGCCGCCATCGTTGATTTACTGTTCGATCTGCGCGACAGGCACGGGGCTACTTTAGTTTTGGTCACGCATAGCCACAGTTTGGCGCGCAAATGCGACCGGGTCGTTCGGCTAAGAGACGGAACCATTGCCGAAGACATCCAGCAAGAGGCCGCAGAATGAGCCTGCGGCTGGCCGCTCGTCTGGCGCGCCGTGAATTACGGGGTGGCCTACCGGGCTTTCGGGTGTTTCTGGCTTGTCTGGCGCTTGGTGTTGCCGCCATTGCTGCCGTTGGATCGGTGCGTCAAGCCATCCAGACCGGCCTGACCGAGGAAGGTGCGGCATTGCTGGGTGGCGACGCCCAAATGGAGTTCACGTACCGCTTCGCCAGTCCGGAAGAACGCGACTGGATGTCTCGGACCGCAACGGAAGTCTCCGAGGTAGTCGATTTCCGGTCGATGGCAGTGGTCCGGCGGGGCGAGGAACCCGAGCGCGCGCTAACACAGGTAAAATCAGTGGATGCGGCCTATCCAGTGTTGGGCCTCCCCCGGCTTGACCCGGAACAGCCGTTATCCACCGCTTTGGATGGCGCGCAGGACTTGCCCGGCGCAGTCATGGACCCGGTGCTGATGGATCGGCTGGGCTTGTCCGTCGGAGACCGCTTTGCCCTTGGCACACAGGATTTCGTGCTGATGGCCGCCCTGATCCACGAACCGGACGGTGCGGCAGATGGATTTGCCCTTGGGCCGCGCACATTGGTTCGAACGGAGGACTTGCGGGCATCTGGCCTGTTGGTGCCGGGAACGTTGTTTTCCACCAAGTACCGTCTGGCACTGCCACCCGACACCAACTTGGACAGCCTGTCAGCCGCCGCACGGCAGAGTTTCGACGGCACCGGCATGCGTTGGACCGACGCACGCAATGGTGCACCGGGGATTGCCGAGTTTGTCGCCCGTCTAAGCGCTTTTCTGGTTCTTGTGGGGCTGTCCGGGCTCGCAGTCGGGGGTATTGGTGTTTCAGCTGCCGTCCGGGCCTATCTGGCGCAAAAGACCGAAACCATCGCGACGCTGCGGACCTTGGGGGCAGATCGCGCGACGATCTTTCAAACCTACATGATACAGATCGGTGTCCTGTCCGGCATCGGCATCTTTTTGGGACTTGTATTGGGTGGTGTGCTTCCTGTTCTGCTGGCCCCGCTGATTGAGGCTCAATTACCAGTACCTGCAGTTTTTGCGCTTTATCTCCGTCCGCTGGCCGAAGCCGCACTTTACGGAGCGTTGACAGCTTTTTTGTTCACGCTCTGGCCCCTCGCCCGCACAGAAGAAGTACGCGCAGCGACACTGTTCCGGGATGCGCTATCTTCGGCGCGCACCCTTCCTCGCATACAGTTCGTGTTGGCAACCGGCGTCGGGCTGGCGCTGCTGGTCGCATCAGCGGCATGGTTCAGCGGCTCGACCCGCTTGACGCTCTGGACCAGTGGAGGGCTGGTGGGCGCGCTTCTTCTCTTGGCCTTGTCTGCCGTCGCGATCCGCAAGCTGGCCCGCATCAGCACCACCCCGGCGCGCGGGCGTCCCGCCCTGCGGTGGGCGTTGTCCGCTATCTCGGATCCGCGTGAAGGGGCGGCCTCGGTCGTGTTGTCTCTGGGCTTGGGGCTTTCGGTTTTGGCTGCTGTTGGCCAGATCGACGGCACATTGCGCAACGCGATTTCGGGCAACTTGCCGGATGTGGCGCCGTCGTATTTCTTTGTCGATATCCAAAAGGACCAAATGCCCGGCTTTACCGAACGGCTGGACTCTGATCCCGCCGTCAGCCGTATCGAAAGCGCGCCGATGCTGCGCGGGATCATCACCCAGATCAACGGACAGCCCGCGCGCGGGGTGGCGGGTGATCATTGGGTGCTGGATGGCGACAGGGGCGTGACCTACTCAGCCGCTCCGCCGAACAATACCCGGATCACGGCAGGGGAATGGTGGGCTGACGACTATGCGGGCGTGCCACAAGTCAGTTTTGCGGCAGAAGAGGCCGAAGAAATGGGTCTGTCCCTTGGCGACGAATTGACCGTGAACATCCTGGGCCGGGATATCACCGCGCAGATCACCTCGCTGCGCGAAGTTGATTTTTCAACCGCTGGCATGGGCTTTATCATGTCGATGAATCCGTCAGCCCTGGCAGGTGCCCCGCACAGTTTTATCGCCACTGTCTATGCTGAGGAAAATGCTGAGGCTGCCATCCTGCGTGATCTGGCCGGGCAGTTTCCGAACATCACTGCCATCCGGGTGCGTGATGCGATTGACCGCGTGTCAGGTCTTTTGGCGGGATTGGCGGCGGCAACCTCTTACGGTGCAGGCATTTCGTTGCTGACCGGATTTTTGGTTCTGATCGGAGCCGCCGCCGCAGGAGAAAGCGCACGTCGCTACGAATCCGCGATCCTCAAGACGCTAGGTGCAGACCGCCGACGTATCCTGTTCAGTTTTGCTCTGCGCTCGGTCCTTCTTGGCGCGGCAGCAGGCGGCGTTGCCCTGCTGACTGGTATAATCGGAGGTTGGGCCGTTGCCACCTATATCTTTGACACCGGGTTCGTTGTCATCTGGTCTTCGGCACTGGGCATAGTCCTTGCCGGCATCGCCGTAACATTGGCCGCAGGCATTCTGTTTGCCCTGCGCCCCCTGGCGGTTCGCCCGGCCCGTATCTTACGCGCCACGGACTAGCGGACGCAGGCCACCGGTTGCAGGATCTGCAACAGCCGGTCATTGTCACAGACCAACGCGTCCAGCGTAATTTCGTCCAGCGAGGCGTAAAAGACTTCGGCAGCATCCCGTAGCGCCACCCGCAATCTGCACGCATCCGTTAGCGGACAGGTGTTGTCGGCATCGGCAAAACATTCTGCAATCGGCAGGTTCCCCTCCACATGGCGGAACACCGACCCGATACGAATCTGATCGGCGGGGCGCGCCAGAGACATGCCGCCGTTGCGACCGCGTTGGGTGCTAAGGTAGTTCAGCTGGCTTAGTTGATTGATCACCTGCGCCAGATGGTTTTCCGAGATATTGCAGACATCCGCGATCTCGGCCTTTGTCACCAACCGATCCGGATGCGCAGCACAATACATCAACAGCCGCACTGCAATATTTGTCCGCTTGGTAATACGCATGATGCCCTCCCTCACTTCAGCGTAAGACCTTATTGCATGTCTGATAAAAAAGCGGTTTGACATACATCAATCGCATTTGAAGGACATAAGCCCATGGCTGACCCCTATTTCTTTGGCTACGGCAGCCTTGTGAACCTCTCGACCCATGATTTCCCCGATCCGCGCCCAGCCCGGTTAAAAGGATGGCGGCGCGCATGGCGCCACACGGATCTGCGCCCGGTGGCCTTCCTGACCGCAGTGCCGGACGCGAATTGTGAAATCGAAGGGATGATCGCCCATGTCCCCGGAAACGACTGGGCTGCTTTGGATGAACGGGAATGGGCCTATGACCGGGTGCCCGCCACTCAGTCGGTCACGCATCCCCTGACCCACAAGGTTGAGATCGCCGTTTACGCAGTGCCGCACGAACGCCAAAACGACCCGACCAACCGCCATCCGCTGTTGCTCAGCTATATCGACGTCGTGGTGCAAGGATATCTGCGCGCCTTCGGAGAAGAGGGTGCCGACCGGTTCTTTGCCACGACCGACGGGTGGGAGGCCCCAATTCTGAATGACCGCGCTGAACCGCGATACACGCGCCACCAGCGGCTGAAATCAAACGAGACAGAGTTTGTAGACGACCGCCTGCACCGCCTTGCAGTCCGGTTCGTTCAGTCGGCATGAAAAAGGCAGGACCCGTTGGCCCTGCCTTTCACGCATTCAGATGCGCCGTGATCAACCGCGCGCGCGGATCACCTGAAGCAGTGGCAGCAGGGCTGCCATTTCCGGCCCGCGTTCCATGCCAGTCAGCGCCTTGCGGAGTGGCATGAACAGCGCTTTTCCCTTGCGGCCAGTGGCCTCTTTCACCGCGTTCGTCCAAGTGCCCCAGGTTTCTGCATCGAACGGACCCTCGGGCAGCAAAGCGACGGCCTCAGCAATAAATTCGCGATCTTCATCGGCGATCAGAGGCTCGGCCCCGTCGCGGCACAGCTCCCACCAGCCTTTCAGGTCACCCAGAGTAGTGATGTTCTCACGTGCCATTGCCCAGAAGTCCTCGGCCAGCTCGTCCGGCACACCAGCCTTCGAAACCGCGTCGGCAACGTCCGCCAGTGGCAGGGATTGCAGATGCTTTGCCGTCAACGGGAACAGGTCCTGCACGTCGAACTTTGTTGGTGCGGCACCGAACCGGCTGACGTCAAAGCCGTCGATCAATTCGGCCATGTCAGAGCGCAGCTCGACCGGGTCCGACGACCCCAGACGCGCCATCAGGCTCAGCAGCGCCATCGGCTGAACGCCCTGCTCGCGCAGGTCGCGCAGCGCCAATGTGCCCAGACGTTTCGACAGCGCCTCACCCTGCGGGCCGGTCAGCAACGAATGGTGTGCGAAACGCGGGCATTTTCCGCCCAGCGCCTCGATGATCTGTATCTGCGTCGCGGTGTTGGTCACATGGTCCGAGCCGCGCACCACATCGGTCACGCCCATCTCGGTGTCGTCCACGACCGAGGCAATCGTATAAAGAACTTGGCCATCACCCCGGATCAGGACGGGATCAGAGACGGATGCCGCATCAATCGAAATATCCCCCAGGATACCGTCAGTCCACTCGATCCGTTCATGATCCAGCTTGAAACGCCACACGCCATTGCCACGCTCGGCGCGCAGAGCTTCTTTCTCTGTCTCCGACAGGTTCAACGCGGCCCGGTCATAGACCGGCGGCTTACCCATATTCAGCTGCTTTTTCCGCTTGAGGTCCAATTCGGTCGGCGTCTCAAACGCCTCATAGAACCGGCCCATTTCGCGCAGCTTGTCAGCCGCCTCGGCGTACCGGTCAAGACGCTCTGACTGACGCTCGACCCGGTCCCAATGCAGGCCCAGCCACTCCAGATCCTGCTTGATCGCGTCGACATATTCCTCTTTCGACCGCTCGGGATCGGTATCGTCGATACGCAGGATGAACGTTCCACCCGCCTTGCGGGCGATCAGATAGTTCATAAGGGCGGTGCGCAGGTTGCCCACATGGATAAAACCGGTGGGCGAAGGGGCGAAACGGGTCGTGGTCATGGAGCTCTCCTGTTGGCGCGGCTCTTGTCACAGGATTGGCCAATTGTCCAGTAAAGGCGTTTAGGTTGGCTCTACAGGCCAGTGGTGGTTCAAGTCCCTTAACCCGGCGCGGATCAGTTCGGACAGAACGTCAAGATCGATATCCGCCAACTTGTTCACATACAGACAGGATTTTCCCAGCTTATGCTTGCCCAAGCGGGATAGGATGTCTCCGAAATCGGAATAACCGGGCAGGATGTATATCGAAAACGCAGCCTTTCGCAGAGAAAACCCAGTGGCCAGGAAATCGCCCTCACGACCGGATTTGTACCGGTAGTGATATCGACCATACCCAACGATCGACGGCCCCCACATCAAAGGTGAGTATCCTGTTGTCCTGCGAAACAGCACGTCAAGCGTGCGCGCATCCTCAGCTTTTCTTGAAGGTATTATCCCCGAGAGAAAGCCGTCAACACTTTGGTCTGTCGGGCAAGTCTTGTTCTCAGATCGCGGCATAAACACTTTTTAACACGGTTTGTTCATTCACGCAGCCCGGATCTGCAGGGTATAATCTGGCAAGTCGCTGGCGCCGACCTACCTACCAGAAGTGTTCTGACACGGAGAAGCATAATGACTATCAAACTGACCCGTCGCGCGGCGCTTGGTTCCGCAGCAGCCTTGCCTTTTGCCGCAGCGGCGTCACCGTTGTTGGCCGAAGGGGTTGAGACCAAAGCCAATTCGACCATCGCCAAATCCTTTAAATTGGGGGAGTTCACTGTCACGACGTTGCTGGACGGTAGCCTGCCCCGCGACGGTGCCAAGGACATCTTTGGCGGCGGCGTTTCGGATGAGGATTTTGCCAGGGTCTCGGCCGAGAACTTCATTTCGCCTGATGTGGCGCAGTTTTTCTTCACGCCTACACTGGTCAATACAGGGTCCGAGCTTGTGTTGTTCGACACCGGCCTCGGACAAGGCGGTATTCAGGCCGCGCTTGCCGATGCCGGCGTTACCCCAGACCAGATCGACGTCGTTGTCATAACCCATATGCACCCCGACCATATCGGCGGCATGACAACCAATGACGCGCCGACCTTCCCCAATGCCCGCTATGTCACGGCATCACCCGAGTATGACTTCTGGTCTGCACTAGACGCTGGCAATCGCGTCGGTGATCTGGTCGCTGCCAAAGTGACCCCGCTGGCCGAGAAGATGAGCTTTCTCGGAGACGGTGGCAAGGTGACTTCAGGCATCACTGCGGTCGCCGCATACGGGCACACGCCGGGGCATACGGTCTACCATCTGGAAAGCAACGGCCAGCGCCTTGTACTCACAGCGGATCTGGCGAACCATTATGTCTGGTCTTTCGCCCACCCGGAATGGGAAGTGGTCTTTGACATGGACAAAGCGGCGGCCACCGCATCGCGCCGCAACGTGCTGGGGATGCTGGCCGCCGACAAGGTGCCGATGATCGGCTATCACATGCCTTTCCCGGCGGCTGGGTTTGTTGAAACCCGTGGGGAGGGTTTCCGCTTTGTTCCGGTCAGCTATCAGATGATGGGCTGATCTTTCAGTATCCGGGGTCCGGTCGCACTTTGGAGCCATCCGTGAAACGGGACAGGCGAAAAGCGGCCGGATCGACACACGGCGTGGTCTCCGCGACCAGATCGGCCATCAGGCGACCTGCTGCCGGACCAATACCAAAGCCATGACCCGAAAATCCGGTGGCGATATACATACCCGGCATATCATCTACGCCCGAGATCACCGGCACCGCATCCGGGGTCACATCAATCATTCCTGCCCAGCTTTGAATGATTTCGGCTTTCTCCAGTGCTGGAAACCCCTTGCGTGCCTTTGCCCAGGCACGTCGTAGAACTTTGGCCGACGGTTCCGGATCAAGAATCCGACATTTCTCAAACGGAGTCACATCAGTGGGCAGCCAGCTTCGATCCTCGCGCGCTTCGACGCGCCACCGATTCGACAGGCGAAAGCGCAAGGATCGCCATTCCTGCGCAAAGGCGGGCAGGAATTGACGGAGCAGCCGAAAACTATCAGGTACGATGTCGACGGTATTCTCGTGCCCAGACGCGATTGAGTACCCTCCATCCGCGCGTTTTCGCAGGGCAAACGCGTCAGCCCAAAGCGCAGTGTCCGGCCCGTCGACCGGCGAAGTCCGCAGGACCGTGTTCAGAACCTTAAGCTGCGGCAGCTCGATCCCCGCGTTTCCTGCAAAAAGCCGGGACCAGGCGCCACCAGCCAGAACCACATAGTTACATGCAACACGGCCGCGCTCGGTGAAGACACCTGAGATATGGTTGCCGTCAAACTCGACACTCCGCACAGCGCAATTGGTCATCAGCACGGTGCCCCTGTCCCGCGCGGCTTCGGCGATCGCGGGGGCCGCCCATTGCGGCTCGGCCCGCCCGTCTTGCGGCATGTAGAGGGCGCAGTCAAAATCCGTTTGATTGCCGGGCAAAAGCGCGTTCAAATCGGACCCGTCCACCAACGTGGCGCCGGTCTGCATCCCGTCGACGTGGCGCAGCCAACGCTCCAGGTGGCCACGGCTGCGCTTGCCAGACGCACCGAATAGGATACCAGACCGCGTATACCCGGTTCTTCGACCTATCCGTTGATCCAGCCCTTGCCACAGGCGCAGCGCCTCGACCATAAGCGGGATTTCCCTTGGGTCGCGCATTCCAAGCCGTACCCATCCCCAGTTGCGTGCGCTTTGCTCACCTGCGATCTGGCCTTTTTCACACAGCAGCACAGATGCGCCACGTTCAGACAATTCAAGGGCTGTCGACGCGCCTATGATACCGCCGCCAATGACGACGACGTCCACGGCTTTGGGCAGGTACAAATCGGGTTCTACATGGGTTGGCTTTGGGCCGGGCATCAACTGCTCTTACGTCATGGCTCGAACCGCCATGAATGCGCGAAGAGCTTCCATAGGCAACATGCCTTATGCCGCAGGGTTAAAGAATTTTTCCAAGCTGTGGCGAACACGCCAAAAGGCGCGCCATTGCGCGCCAACACTTTCGGCCAACACTAATGGAATGAAGCGTGGACTAAGCCGCGCCACGCAGCTCGGCCAGCTTTTGACGGATTGCCGCCGCGATACCGGTTTCCTTGGAGTTCTCCGTCTCGTCAATGTCTGCCTGACTGGGCAGATCCGGAAAGCTCTGTTCTGCTTTCGCAGGTTCAGCTTCGGGCTCGGGGTCTTCCGGCTCTTCCTCACGCAGAAGATCCGAAATCGCGGCATCCACCTTCGCCTCGTCCAGAGCCTTTCCCTCGGTCTCCATGGACTTGTACCTTAAAGGCGGGTGAAGCGGCTTGTCGTACCTTTCATACATAATACCACCAAATCGTTAACTCATACGTCACACAATCTGCGCACCACGATCCGGAACAATCGAAATCAGGCGCGCCGCCCGCAGTTGGGCGTCAATCAAGCAGAAATGTGGCAAAAAAATGTCGTAATTTCAAGACGTCAGCCTTAGAAAAGGCCCAAAAACACGAACACTACCACTCGATTACGAAACAGTGTTTGTTGATCCAAGGGTATTAACACCGATCAGGAAACTCTGAATTGCCCTTTCAGAGCACGTCCATGCGCGTCAGCCCCCGTCGCGCCAACGGTTCACAATCGGATACCTGCGATCCAGCCAAAATGCGCGATGGGTCAGACGTGTTCCGGGGGCAGACTGAAAGCGTTTGTATTCGCTGATAAAGATCAGATGTTCGACCCGCCGCGCGTCAGCTTCATCGAAACCGGCGGCCACGCAGTCGGAAATCGAGCCTTCCTGATCGATCAGAATATCTAGAATCGCGTCCAGAACCGGGTAATCAGGCAGGCTGTCGCTGTCTTTCTGATCTTCACGAAGCTCGGCACTGGGGGGTTTGTCGATGACTGAGGGGCGGATAACCTCGCCCGCAGGACCCATCATCCAGTCGCGGTGGTTCGCGTTGCGCCAGCGGCAGGTCTCGAACACGCGGGTTTTATACAGATCCTTGACCGGATTATATCCGCCGTTCATGTCACCATAAATGGTGGCATAGCCCACAGCGACTTCGGATTTGTTTCCCGTGGTCAGCAGCATCTCGCCAAACTTGTTCGAGATTGCCATTAGTAACAGGCCACGCAATCGCGACTGGATGTTCTCTTCGGTCACGTCAGGTTCGTGGCTGTCAAAAAGCGAGGCTAAAGTGTCCGTCACCGCCGCCCGGCTGTCTGAAATCGGCACGAAGTCATAATGAACACCCAGCGCCTTTGCGACCGCCTCGGCATCGTCCAAAGAGGCTTGGCTGGTGTATTCAGACGGCAGCATCACGCAGCGGACGTTCTCAGCCCCGATGGCGTCAACCGCTATCGTCGCGACCAAGGCAGAATCCACGCCACCCGAAAGCCCGAGCAGAGCCTTCTTGAACCCGGTTTTGCCCATATAGTCGCGTAAGGATTGCACCATTGCGCGATAGTCCTGCTCCCATTCATCGGGCTGCGGCGCGATTTCGGCAGGCAGGATACGCCAGCCATCATCGCCGCGCTCAAGGTCTATGTGGTTGATCGCTTCGTCAAAGATAGGCATGCGAAATGCCAGTTCGCCCCCGGGGTTCAGCCCGAACGTCCCGCCATCAAAAACCTGATCGTCCTGACCGCCCACCATATTCAGGTAAATTAGCGGCAGACCAGTTTCGACGACACGCGCCACCATTTGATTAATCCGCACGTCGTATTTGTTGCGGAAATAGGGCGAGCCATTGGGGATCAACAGGAATTCCGCCCCTGTTTCCTCAAGCGTTTCGGTCACATCCGAATGCCAGCCATCTTCGCAAATGGGACTGCCAATGCGGGTGTTTCCAACGGCATAGGGGCCGCCCAAAGGCCCGGAGTCAAAAAGGCGCACCTCATCAAAAACGGTTTCGTTGGGCAGGTGGTGTTTCAGAACCTTGCTGCTGATCCGACCGCCCTTGAGGATCAGGTAGGCATTGTAAAGGCTACCATTCTCGACCCACGGGCCGCCAATCGCAACGGCCGGGCCGTCAGCGCAATCTTTGGCCAGGGCTTCGACCCGGGCCATCGCGGCTGAGTGGAATGCGGGTTTCATGACCAGATCCTGCGTATTATAGCCCGTGATGAACATTTCGGGCAAAGCCACCAGGTCGGCCCCGGCCTTGCGCGCCTGCTCCCACGCGGCGAACGCCTTGGCGGCATTTCCGTCAACATCCCCAACCGTTGGGTTCAATTGCGCCAGAGTGATGCGGAAGCGGTCGGCCATTGTGCTCTCATGATCTCGTCAGTCTTACTGCCATGTAGCAGATCGTTGCGCGAGTAAAAGGCAAATGGTGCAAAACTCGTTGCTCTGACCCCAACGGTACCTTAGTTTTGGTCGAAAGGATGAAAACCTGGCAGGCAGGACCAATCATGAACACTTTCCGCACTTCCATTGCCGCGTCAGCGATCGCTCTGATGGCCACCGGCGCCACCGCACAAGACGGTCAGGTGATTACCAAAGATGATGAGGTCGGCGGCGTCTACGAAGGCACTTTCGAAAACGGGCTGCGCCACGGCACCGGAACCTATCGCCTGCCGAACGGGTTCGAATACACCGGCGAATGGTCCGAGGGTGAGATTCAGGGCCAAGGAATTGCCCGCTATGTAAACGGGTCTGTCTACGAAGGGACGTTTGCGAATGGCCAACCCGAAGGGCGCGGCAAAATCATCTATGCCGACGGTGGCAGCTATGAAGGCGAGTGGTCCGATGGCACCATAAACGGTCAGGGCGTGGCGATCTATGCCAATGGTGCACGCTATGAAGGCGGCTTCCAGAACGCCAGGTATCACGGATCGGGCGTTCTGACCGACCCAAGCGGCTATAGCTATGACGGGGAGTGGGTCGACGGCGTCAAACAGGGCAAGGGCAAGATCACCTATGCCGAAGGCGGCGTTTACGAGGGCGACATAAAGGACGGTCAACGCCACGGCCAGGGCAGCCTGACCCTGCCTGACGGCATGACCTATGTGGGCGACTGGTCCGAAGATCGCATAACCGGGACCGGGCGCCTGTCTTATGTGAACGGCGATGTCTACGAAGGCACGCTTGTCGAAGGCCGCCGTCAGGGCAAGGGCAAGGTCATCTACGCAAACGGCGACGTCTACGAAGGCGACTATGCAGACGACCTGCGCCACGGTCAGGGCACCTATACCGGGACCGACGGGTATGTATACACCGGCGAGTGGACCAATGGTCTGATCGAAGGCCTGGGCGAAGTGACCTATCCCGACGGCTCGATCTATGTTGGGGATTTCAGGGCCGACCTGGCCGAAGGCAATGGCCGCATCACCTATACGGACGGATCGACCTATGAGGGAGAGTGGATCGCCGGGGTAATCGAGGGTCAGGGTGTATCGACCTATCCCAATGGCACGGTCTACAAAGGTGCATTCAGGAATGCCAAGAACCACGGCAAAGGTGTTCTGACCTCAGCCAACGGCTATATCTATGACGGCGACTGGGTTGATGGCCTGCGTCAGGGAACCGGCATGGCGACCTATCCCGACGGCACGGTTTACACCGGTGAATTCAACGACGGAAAGCGCCACGGGCAGGGTGAGATCGTCATGGCGAACGGCTTCAGCTACACTGGCCAGTGGACCGAAGGCAAAATCACCGGCGATGGCGTCGCGACTTACCCAAGCGGAGACGTGTACGAAGGCAGCTTTGTCGATGCCAAGCGTCAGGGCAATGGCACCATGCGTTATGCAAATGGCGAAGTCGAAACCGGCGTTTGGGAAAACGGTGCGCTTGCGACGTCGACAGATGAGACACCCGAGGTGGCGCCCGCGGACTCGGACGGCTGAGCCATCACCATGGCACGGGTTTTCCCGCCCAATCGAAAAACGCTCCGGTATCTGTCGGGGTCAGGTGTTCCGTGACATTCAAAAGGTTTGCTGCGGCCTCGTCCGGCTCAACCGCAGGGTGGCGACCGAGGTATTTGCGAGTGAACTCGGTTTTTACCGTACCGGGATGCAGGGCGACACAAATCGCCTGTTTATGCGTCCGTGCCAGTTCGATAGAGGCAGTGTGTACAATCTGGTTCACGGCGGCCTTTGCCGCACGATAGCTGACCCATCCGCCCAGACGGTTGTCTCCAATCGAGCCGACCCGCGCCGAAAGCACCGCGAAAACGGCACGACGGTCACGGGGTAACAGGCGCGCTGCGTGACGCAGCACAAGCGCAGGCCCAACAGCGTTGAGGGCGAATTGATCCATCATCGCCTGCGCTGACAGGGTTTTGAAGGTCTTTTCCGGTTCTGACCCTTTGATCTCCAGCGCGCCCGAGGCAACGAAGATCAGGTCAAAAGGGCCGGGGATTTCCTCCAAGATGTGATGAACGCGGTCAGGGTCAGTCAGGTCAAACCCGTCTGTCGAACGTGACAAGGCCGTTACAGCTACCCCCCGCCCGGTCAGCTGCTGGCAAACCGCCTGCCCGATTCCACCCGATGCGCCTATAATCAATGCTTTTTCCATGGCGCAGGACGTAGCCGGTTGCGACAGAGGATCAATACGGGACAGAAAAGAAACCCTCTTACGCCTTTACGCTGCAAATGGGTCTTTTCATTCCAGGCAGGCGATGTATACATTCTGCCCATGAACAGCCGCGCAGATATCCTTATTGCCGACACCACCCTTCGCGGTGCGTCGCTGCGCGGCCTACTGATCCTAATCCGCCTCTGAGCGTGCCAACCGGCGCGCCCGCTCAGAGGAGGACGCCCGCGCGCCATAGGCTTTAGGACAGAAGAAGAAAGAGATTCCCATGACTAACGTGACCGACCAAGACCGTGTCTTGATCTTTGACACCACTTTGCGCGACGGCGAGCAAAGCCCAGGCGCTACCATGACCCATGACGAAAAGCTCGAGATCGCCGAACTGCTGGATGAGATGGGCGTCGATATCATCGAAGCCGGTTTTCCCATCGCGTCCGAAGGTGATTTCAAGGCGGTGTCCGAGATTGCCCAGCGGTCGAAAAACAGCCGCATCTGCGGTCTGGCGCGCGCCAATTTCGCCGATATCGACCGCTGCTGGGAGGCTGTTAAACACGCCGAGAAGAACCGCATTCACACCTTCATCGGCACCTCGCCACTGCACCGCGCGATCCCGAACCTGACACAGGATGAGATGGCCGATAAGATCCATGAAACGGTCAGCCACGCCCGCAACCTGTGTGAAAACGTGCAATGGTCGCCGATGGATGCGACACGGACGGAATGGGATTACCTGTGCCGCGTGATTGAGATTGCCATCAAGGCCGGTGCAACGACGATCAACATCCCCGATACAGTGGGTTACACCGCTCCGGTGGAATCCGCTGACCTGATCAAACGCCTGATCGAAACGGTCCCGGGCGCGGATGAGGTCGTCTTCGCGACCCACTGCCACAACGACCTTGGCATGGCGACCGCGAACTCTCTGGCCGCAGTTGCGGGCGGCGCGCGGCAGATCGAGTGCACGATCAACGGTCTGGGTGAACGCGCGGGCAACACCGCGTTGGAAGAGGTGGTGATGGCACTGCGCACCCGCAATGACATCATGCCGTGGAAGACGGGCATTGACACGACCAAGATCATGCACATCTCGCGCCGCGTCGCGACCGTGTCCGGCTTTAATGTGCAGTTCAACAAAGCAATTGTCGGCAAGAACGCCTTTGCCCATGAAAGCGGCATCCATCAGGATGGCATGCTGAAGAACCGCGAAAACTTCGAAATCATGCGCCCCGAGGATATCGGTCTGTCTGGCACATCCTTGCCATTGGGCAAGCATTCGGGCCGCGCGGCATTGCGCGACAAGCTGGAAACGCTGGGATATGAGATCGGGGACAACCAGCTCAAGGATATTTTCGTGCGGTTCAAGGATCTGGCCGACCGAAAGAAAGAGGTCTTTGACGACGACCTCATCGCGCTGATGACGCTGGACGATGACGAAGCAAACGACCACCTGCAACTGGTTTCCATGAAGGTCACCTGCGGCACCGGTGGGAAGGCCGAAGCAACCGTTGAACTGGAGGTCGACGGCAAGGATGTCATCGCAACCGAACACGGCGACGGCCCGGTTGACGCGACATTCAAGGCAGTCCGCGCGATTTATCCCAACAAGGCCCATTTGCAGCTGTACCAGGTGCATGCCGTAACCGAGGGTACAGACGCACAGGCCACCGTATCCGTGCGTCTGGAAGAAGATGGTATGATCGCCACTGGTCAATCGGCCAACACGGATACGGTCGTCGCTTCGGCCAAGGCATATATCCACGCCCTGAACCGCCTGATCGTACGCCGCGAAAAAACCGGCCCCGGCTCAGACGCGCGCGAGATAAGCTACAAGGACCTGACCTAGGCGCGACGGTCAAAGGCTCCCGCACCCGCGGCGGTCCGGCTTCGCCGTCCCTTCTTGGGTTTTGGGCCCGGCAGCCATGGCGCGCTGCCGGCCCAACGTTTTTTATTCGCATCCATGATGCGGACGAACAAGGCGGGAGCAATCCGATATTTTGAGTCAGTTTCGGAGCCCCTCGAACAAGCGTGTCAGGCGGGTTGCCTCGTCTTCGAATCCATAGGGGGCATTAACAATGAACATGCCTGAGCCAACCATACCATGCCCCTCGCGCACTGGGTCAAACCGAACCTCGTGACAGACGGATTTGGGCAGCTTTTGCGCCTTCAACGCCGAAACCATAGTGCTGTGGCGGTCATCCCGTAGAACAGGATACCACAACACGATTACACCGACATTCCATTTGCGGTGCAGTTTGGAGATAACTCCGGGCAGGCGATTATATTCGGACTTCACCTCATAGCTCGGGTCAATCATCAGAACCCCGCGTCGGGGTGTCGGCGGCAACAATGACTGTGCGAGTTCAAAACCGTCCTGACGATAAACCTTGGCACCATACGGAGATATCATCATCTCCAACGCAGCGTGCTCCTGCGGGTGCAACTCGGCAAAGTGCAGACTATCCTGATCCCGCAGAATACTGGCAGCAATCATGGGTGAGCCCGGATAGGCCTCAGCCCCGTGCCGCTTTTGAACCGCTCGGATTGCACGCTCCAAAGGATTATCCGCGCGAAACCAACCTGCCTGCCTTACGCGCTGAATACCTGCTGCCGCCTCGCCTGTACGCAGCGCCTCAGGCGCGTTTAAGTGGTACAATCCCCGTCCAGAATGCGTTTCCATATAGGTAAGTGGCTTGTCTTTTTGGGTCAGATAGGCCAGCACCCATGCCAATAATGCGTGCTTTTGCACATCCGCCAGATTTCCAGCATGGTAAATATGTTGATATGAGAGCATATTGCCTTCTAAAGTCTCACTTAATAAGGCGGAAAGGTGCTGATCGTCGCGGAATCAGCCCTTTTACCGGACGTGCTGGCACCCTATAAGTCATCCGTCCCGGAACCGTCGAGTCGCGGGCAGTAGAAAAACGACATACAGGATCAGGGGAATCATGGGGATCTTTGGCAATCTGGGCGGCCTGTTCACAGCGGACATGGCTATCGACCTTGGGACAGCGAACACGCTGGTTTATGTCAAAGGGCGCGGCGTCATCCTGTCTGAACCCTCTGTGGTTGCGTACCACGTAAAAGACGGCGTCAAGAAAGTGCTGGCCGTGGGCGAGGACGCCAAGCTGATGCTGGGCCGGACCCCCGGCTCGATCGAGGCGATCCGCCCGATGCGCGAAGGCGTTATCGCAGATTTCGACACTGCCGAAGAGATGATCAAGCACTTTATCCGCAAAGTGCATAAACGCTCGACCTTCTCGAAACCCAAGATCATTGTTTGCGTCCCGCATGGCGCGACACCCGTTGAAAAACGCGCAATCCGCCAGTCGGTTCTGTCCGCAGGCGCCCGGCGCGCGGGCCTGATTGCAGAACCAATTGCGGCTGCCATTGGCGCCGGCATGCCAATCACCGATCCGACCGGCAACATGGTCGTCGACATCGGCGGCGGTACGACCGAGGTTGCGGTTCTGTCGCTGGGCGACATCGTGTACGCCCGCTCGGTCCGCGTAGGCGGAGACCGGATGGATGAGGCCATCATCTCGTACTTGCGTCGCCAGCAGAACCTGCTGGTGGGTGAATCGACCGCCGAGCGTATCAAAACCACCATCGGCACCGCCCGTATGCCCGACGATGGCCGGGGCCAATCGATGCATATCCGGGGCCGCGACCTGTTGAACGGTGTACCGAAGGAAATTGAGATCAGCCAGGCTCAGGTGGCCGAGGCGCTGTCGGAACCCGTCCAGCAAATTTGCGAGGCAGTGATGACCGCGCTTGAGACCACACCGCCCGATCTGGCCGCTGACATTGTCGACCGGGGCGTGATGCTGACCGGTGGCGGCGCGCTGCTGGGCGATCTTGACCTTGCGCTGCGCGAGCAGACAGGTCTGGCCGTGTCGATTGCCGACGAAAGCCTGAATTGTGTGGCTTTGGGAACCGGCAAGGCGCTGGAATATGAAAAACAACTGCGCCACGCGATTGACTACGAAAGCTAAGGCGCGCACCCTTTCGGGGTAACAACTCGGGCAAGAGCAGCACGGGAAGGTAACCTGTGGCAAAGGACCGATCACAGCGCGACGAATATACAACCCCCTTACGCCGCCTGCTGCTGGGGATTGTTGTGCTGTGCCTGCTCGGCATCTTTCTGATCTGGCGCATCGACAGCCCCCGCGTGGAAAGGTTCCGTGCGCAAGTCGTGGACCGGGTGGTTCCTTCGATGGAATGGGCGATGGTTCCGGTCACCGCCGTGGTCAATCTCGCCCGCGATTTCCAAAGCTATCAACGCCTGAGCGAACAGAACCAGGAATTGCGCAGCGAACTGCGCCTGATGCGCGCCTGGAAAGAGGCCGCGTTGCAGTTAGAGCAGGAAAATGCCCGGCTGCTGGACCTGAACAACGTACGTCTTGATCCGCGTCTGACGTATATCACCGGTGTTGTGATGGCCGACAGCGGATCACCTTTCCGGCAATCGGTTCTGCTGAACGTGGGCGAGCGTGACGGCATCACCGATGGGTGGGCCACGATGGACGGGATCGGCGTGGTCGGGCGAATTTCTGGTGTGGGGCCGGACACAGCAAGGGTGATCCTGCTGACCGACGCCTCAAGCGCGATCCCGGCCACTATCCAGCCGTCGGGCCAAACCGCGCTGATCACCGGCGATAACACGCCTGCACCCGCCGTTGAGTTCCTTGAGAACCGGGAACTCGTGCGTCCCGGCGACCGTGTTGTGACCTCGGGCGATGGCGGAGTTTTCCCAGGCGGCCTGCTGATCGGTCAGATCACTGCCGACCCCGGAGGCCGCCTGCGGGTGCGCCTTTCGGCAGATTTCGAACGGCTCGAGTTCCTTCGGGTGCTGCGGTACAAATCTGCCCCCCCAATCAGCGATCCGGGCGATATTGTTGGCCCCGGAACCCCTGAAACGGCACTTAACCCGGCGGAGGTCGGGGATGGATAGCCCAACCTCTCAGCTTTGGTCCAAACGGGTGCTGTATCTTTTTCTGGCGATGTTGATCCTGTTTCTGCACCTTCTTCCGCTGGATACGAAACCAGACCGCTGGCCGTTTCCTGACCTTCTGATCGCGCTGACCTTCGCATGGGTGCTGCGACGGCCTGAATATGTTCCGACGCTTCTTGTGGCCTTTGTGATGCTGATGGCAGACCTGTTGCTGCAACGCCCACCCGGACTACTGGCGGCGCTGGTCGTACTGGGTGCGTCCTACCTGCGTTCGGCTGCGTATGGCATGCGCGATTTGGGCTTTTTTGGTGAATGCTCGACTGTAGCAGTGGTTGTTACAGCGATCTTCATGCTGAATCGTGTCATTCTTGCTATCCTATCTGTACAACAGGCAGCATTTGGCCCGCTGGTGATACAACTGGTTCTGACAATCGCAGTTTATCCGCTGATCGTTCTGCTCAGCCAGAACATCTTTGGTGTACGGCGTGCCTCTGTATCCAATAACAGTATAGTGGGGGCGTGATGATGAAACAGCGCAAACCCAAAGCCCAAGGTCTCGCTTACAAACGCCTGCCCCGACGGGCGCTGATCCTTGGCGGGCTACAGGCCGCGTTTATTGGCGGGTTGGCGGCCCGGATGCGGTTTATGCAGGTCGAACAGGCCGATGAATACCGCCTTCTGGCCGAGGAAAACCGGATCAACATCCGCTTGATCCCGCCAACTCGTGGCCGGATTTATGACCGGAACGGCGAGATTATTGGCCAGAACTCCCCCTCTTACCGCATTGTCATGGTGCGCGAGGACGCCGGAGATGTCGATCAGGTGATTGCCAAACTCTCGGAACTGATCCCGCTGACCGCAGATGAAATAGAACGCGCCAAGGCAGAGATGCGGCGCTCGGCACCTTTTCTGCCTGTCACGCTTGCCGATCAGGTCACCTGGGCCGATATATCGAAAGTCGCCGTCAACGCCCCGGCCCTGCCCGGCGTGATCCCCGAAGTCGGTCAAACCCGGCAATATCCGCGCTATGAAGATTTCGCCCATGTGGTCGGTTATGTCGGCCCGGTCAGTGACTATGATCTAAGCCAGATCGCAGACCCAGAACCGGTGCTGCGCATTCCCCGGTTCCAGATCGGCAAGGTGGGGCTCGAGGCCAAGCAAGAGGGCGCTTTGCGCGGCAAGGCCGGGGCCAAGCGTGTCGAGGTCAACGCCACTGGCCGTGTTATGCGCGAGCTGGACCGGCAAGAAGGCGAGGCTGGTGCTGATCTGCAGCTCTCGGTCGATGCCGACTTGCAACAATACGCGCAGGCCCGGCTGGCCGGAGAAAGCGCCGCCGCCGTAGTCATCGACTGCGAGACCGGCGATATCCGGGCCATAAGCTCGGCCCCCAGTTTCGACCCGAATCTTTTCGTGCGTGGCATTTCAGTGGCCGATTACCGGGCGCTGACACAGGACAATTACCGGCCACTGGCAAACAAATCTGTTCAGGGCACGTACCCGCCCGGATCAACCTTCAAGATGATCACCGCCATGGCTGCGCTTGAGGCCGGCGTGATCGGACCTTCAAACACTGTCTACTGCCCTGGTCACCTTAAGGTCGGCAGCCGCCGCTTTCATTGCTGGAAACGCGGCGGGCACGGAACGGTCGATCTGAATCTGTCCCTGAAACGCAGTTGCGACGTCTACTATTACGACGTGGCGCTGCGCACCGGAATCGACAAGATTTCCGAGATGGCCCGCATTTTTGGTCTGGGTGTCAAACACGACATCCCTATGTCCGCAGTCGCCGCTGGCTTGGCCCCGAATCAAGAGTGGAAGGAGCGTGTTCACGGGCAAAGCTGGCTGAATGGCGACACGGCAAACGCGTCGATCGGTCAGGGGTTCATGCTGGCTTCACCAATGCAACTGGCCGTCATGACGGCACGGATCGCCACGGGGCGTGCTGTAAAACCGCGTTTGGTGCGATCGGTAAACGGGGTTGAACAACCCTCTGGCGCGGGTGAGCCACTGGCTGTCAGCCCAACCAATCTGGAATTCATACGCAAGGCCATGTTCTCTGTTTCAAACGACAGGGGTGGTACAGCCTATCGCAGTCGTATCATCGCCGATGACCTGCGCATGGCAGGCAAGACCGGCACCAGTCAGGTCCGAAATATCACAAAGGCCGAACGGGCCGCCGGTGTGATCCGTAACGAGGATCTGCCATGGGAGCGCCGCGACCACGCGCTGTTTGTCAGCTTTGCCCCATATGACAATCCGAAATTTGCCGTGGCGGTCGTGGTCGAGCACGGCGGTGGCGGGTCCAAAGCGGCGGCCCCCGTGGCCCGCGATATCATGCTGCAAGCGTTATATAACGGAACGCCCCCGCTTGAAGCCTATCCGGTAGCTGACCGCGAAAAGATCAAGGAACAGCAAAAGAGGCTGGAAGGTGACCGTCGCCCCAAAGCGCGACCGACCGAGAAGGACCGCGCATGAGCTATCTTGAATACGCCGTCAAATCCACACCATCGGGGTTTCGCAAGTTCCTGTATATGAACTGGCCGCTGACCCTGTTGCTGATCAGCGTTGCCAGCGCCGGGTTCCTGATGCTGTATTCTGTGGCCGGCGGGTCGTGGGGCCCGTGGGCCGAGCCGCAGATGGAGCGATTTGGTCTGGGCCTCGCGGTCATGTTCATCGTTGCGCTTGTCCCGATCTGGTTCTGGCGGAATATGTCTGTGCTGGCCTATCTGATCTCAATCGCCCTGCTGGTTTTTGTTGAGTTCTTCGGAACTGTCGGCATGGGTGCCCAACGGTGGATCGACCTTGGTTTCATGCGGCTACAACCGTCCGAGGTCATGAAAGTTGCTCTTGTCATGGTTCTGGCCGCCTACTACGACTGGTTGCCATCCCATAAAACGTCGCGGCCATTGTGGGTTCTGATCCCCGTCATCCTGGTCCTGATCCCGACTTTCTTTGTTCTGAAACAGCCCGACCTTGGCACGTCGATCCTGCTGCTGGCAGCGGGCGGAGGATTGATGTTTCTGGCCGGTGTCCACTGGGCTTATTTCGCTGCTGTCATCGCAGCCGTGGTGGGCCTGATCGCCACGGTATTCAACAGCCGGGGGACCGACTGGCAACTGCTCAAGGATTATCAGTTCCGACGGATCGACACCTTCCTTGATCCTTCGACTGATCCGTTAGGGGCCGGATATCACATTACCCAATCCAAGATCGCGCTGGGGTCCGGTGGCTGGAACGGGCGCGGGTTCATGCAAGGTACGCAGTCCCGGCTGAACTTCCTGCCCGAAAAACACACCGACTTTATCTTCACCACACTGGCCGAGGAATTCGGCTTTGTCGGCGGCATCACGCTGCTGACACTATATGCCCTGATCCTCGTGTTCTGTCTGGTCACGGCGCTGTCTACCAGGGATCGCTTTTCGTCACTGGTGACATTGGGCATCGCGCTGAACTTTTTCCTGTTTTTTGCCGTCAACATGTCGATGGTCATGGGCTTGGCCCCGGTTGTCGGTGTACCGCTGCCGATGGTCAGCTATGGAGGCTCGGCCATGCTGGTTCTGATGGCTGCATTTGGCATCGTCCAAAGCGCCCATATCCACCGCCCCCGCTGATTAGAAAGGTCTTTTATGCCCGTGAACGTCCTGTTTTCCGCGCGCCCTGAACTGTGGCCGGTGTACGAGCCCCTGCTGGCCAAGGGCCTGACCGAAGCCGGGCTGGACGTCTGCCTTGGGACGGAATTCGCACCGGATCAGGTGGATTACGTCGTCTATGCCCCGAACGGAGGGTTGATGGACTTTTCCCCCTACACCCGGCTGAAAGCGGTGCTCAGCCTTTGGGCCGGGGTTGAACAGATTGCGGGCAATGAGACGCTGACCGTACCGCTCGCGCGGATGGTGGATCACGGTTTGACGCAAGGCATGACGGAATGGGTGGTGGGGCACGTGCTGCGTTATCACCTTGGCATGGATCACCATATCTCGGTTCAGGATGGGGTTTGGACGCCAGACGCACCGCCTTTAGCTACTGAACGTCAGGTTTGCATTCTCGGCCTTGGCGCGTTGGGCGAAGCCGCTGCACGGGCGTTGGCCGCATTGAATTTTGATGTCACCGGCTGGAGCCGAACGGCCAAGGCTATCCCCGGTGTCACTTGCCTGTATGGCGAGGATGGGTTGCTGAGCGCGTTGTCACGGGCCGAGATCGTCGTGTTGCTGCTGCCGGATACACCGGCGACAGAGAATACTCTGAACAGCAAAACTCTGGCCCTGTTGCCCAAGGGGGCGTGTATCATCAACCCCGGTCGAGGACCGTTGATCGACGATAACGCCTTGCTAGACGCGCTGAACACGGGGCAGGTCGGGCACGCCACACTTGACGTGTTCCGGGTCGAGCCGTTGCCGCCGGACCACCCTTACTGGGCACATCCGAACGTCACGGTCACACCGCATATCGCGTCGGAAACCCGTCCCGTCACAGCGGCACAGGTGATCTGTGAGAACATCCGCCGAGGAGAGGAAGGCAAACCCTTCCTGCAC
The DNA here is from genome assembly GCF_056159225.1 of Ruegeria sp. AWH4_226. Classification (NCBI taxonomy): domain Bacteria; kingdom Pseudomonadati; phylum Pseudomonadota; class Alphaproteobacteria; order Rhodobacterales; family Roseobacteraceae; genus Ruegeria; species Ruegeria sp. AWH4_226. Next base: position 2,169,497 of record NZ_JBSWUU010000001.1, read on the forward strand.
CTCGTGGATCGGACGTTAGGGTACTAGGCCGCGATCAACCCGCGGCCTTTCAACAGCGCTTCGACACCCGGCAACCTGCCCCGGAAGGCCAGATACAGGTCTTCAGCCTCTCGCGAACCGCCGGTGGACAGAATGTTTTCTTCCAGCGCTTTGGCGCGTTCCGGGTCGAATGCACCGCCCGCTTCCTCAAACGCGGCAAAGGCGTCGGCGTCCATGACCTCGGACCACATGTAGCTGTAGTAACCCGCGCTATATCCGTCGCCGGCAAAGACATGGGCAAAATGCGGTGTGGCGTGCCGCATACCAATGGCCCGCGGCATACCGATTTCGGTCAGAACCTCAACCTGCTTCGCCATTGGATCTGCCGGGGCTGCGCCCTCATGAAACACCAGATCCACGAGGGCCGAGGCGACATATTCCACCGTCTGAAACCCTTGATCAAAATTGGCGGCCTTCAGCACTTTCTCCAACATGTCCTGTGGCATCGCTTCACCAGTTTCGGCATGGGTTGCGAACTCGGCCAGAACCTCGGGGACTTCCAGCCAGTGTTCATAAAGCTGGCTGGGCAACTCGACGAAATCACGCGCCACGCTGGTGCCCGAAATGCTTTCATAGGTCACGTTGGACAACATTTGATGCAACGCATGGCCGAATTCGTGAAACAGCGTCCGTGCGTCATCATAAGACAACAGCGCGGGATCACCTTTGGAAAAGTTGCAGACATTGATCACGACCGGCGCCTGCACCTTGGGGAACTTAGCCTGTGACCGCATCGCGCTGCACCACGCGCCCGAGCGTTTCGATCCCCGCGCAAAATAGTCCCCGATGAAGACCGCGATGTGCTGTCCGTCTCGTGTGACTTCCCAAGCGCGACAATCCTCGTGATAGAGCGAAACGTCCAGCGGCGCGAATTCAAGCCCGAACAGCCGGTTAGCACAGGCAAACGCCGCCTCGATCATTCGATCAAGCTGCAGGTAAGGCTTTAGTGCCGCTTCATCCAGATCATGCTCGGCCTTGCGACGTTTCTCAGCGTAATAGCGCCAGTCCCACGCTTCCAGCGGGCCGTTGACACCATCTTCCTGCATCATCTGCGTCAGGATCTCGGCATCCGCATCCGCACGCGCCTTGGCTGGCTGCCACACTTGCAAAAGCAGATCACGGACCTTATCGGGCGTACGTGCCATTTCGGTTTCCAACTTGAAATCGGCAAAACTGTCATAACCCAGCAGATTTGCGCGTTCTTCCCGCAGGGTCAGGATTTCAGCAGCAATCGCACGGTTATCCGTTTCACCGCCATTTGCGCCTCGCGCGGTCCATGCCTTATACGCCTTTTCCCTTAGGTCACGCCGCGGCGAAAACTGTAAAAACGGCACAATCAAAGAGCGTGAGAGCGTCACAACCGGCCCTTTCGCGTTTTTTTCCTGCCCCGCCGCGCGCGCAGCATCCACCACAAAATCAGGCAGGCCTTCCAAATCAGCCTCGGACAGGTCCATGTACCAGTCCCGTTCATCGGCCAGCAGGTTCTGCGTAAAGGAGGTTCCCAATGAGGCCAGCCGCGCCTTGATGTCCTGCATCCGTGCGTCCGCATCCCCTTGCAACGCGGCTCCTGCACGGACAAAACCACGATGTGTCAGCATCAGAACGCGCGCCTGTTCCGCGGTCAATTTCAGGTCGTCTTTGCGGGCCCACAGGTCCGCGATCCTGCGAAACAAAGCTTTGTTCGACGATATACCCGAGAAATGCGCGGCCAGTTTGGGCGAGAAGTCCCGTTGTAACTTCTCCCGTGCCGGATTGCTGTCGGCTCCGGCGACGGTGAAAAACACCGAAAGCACCTTATCCATCTGTTCGCCTGCCGCCTCAAGCGCCTCGATCGTGTTCGCAAAGGTCGGCGTATCCGGGTTGTTGGCGATCTCGTCTATTTCAGCGTTGTGGGCCTGCATGGCCTGTTCTAGCGCAGGTGTAAAATCGTCATCGGAAATGGCGTTGAACGGGGCAATTTCAAACGGCGTGGTCCAGTCGGACAGGATCGGGTTGGTCATGCGGCTCTCCTTTACCGGTGAAGCTAGGGAGGCTACCCCGGATGGTCCAGAGGTCGCGGGCCAATCGCGGCAAATTCCTTTGCTCTGCAGGTTAAGCAGCAGCAGAACTATCGCGACTGCGTTGGCGACGATCTTATCGCCAATATGGACGCTGTCCCAAGCTGAGTGCTCCCGCCCCCGAAGCGCGCATCGAAGATGCGCCTTGGCGGCGTTGGGCCGGGCCGCGCGCTTACGCGCCCGGCGTCTGCGCCCGGTCTTCAGACCCTGCGCAGATCGGGCAATCGGCACGGCGTGACAGGCTGATCTTGCGGCTTTCGCCATAGAGCGCATCGTAGATCAGCATTTCACCCCGCAGAGCCTGACCCGCACCGGTGATCACTTTTATCGCCTCAACCGCCATCATCGACCCTACCACACCGGGCAGAGGGCCAATGACCCCGGCCTCAGCGCAGGAGGGTGCAAGGCCGGGCGCAGGTGCCTCGGGGAAGATGCACTGATAACAGGGCGCTCCGTTGGCCGGGTCAAAGACGCTGAGCTGCCCCTCCCACTGCGACAGCGCACCAGAGATCAGCGGCTTACCCAGGGCTACGGCTGTGCGGTTGGCGAGGTAGCGGGTTTCAAAATTGTCGGTGCCGTCAAGGATCACATCGAAATCCGTAAACAGATCGGATGCGATTTCATCGGTCAGGTGGCGGTTATAGGGCAAAACCGTAACCTTTGGGTTCTGCGCCTGCATTGCCTGTTGCGCCGAAAACACCTTGGGCATTCCGATATCGGCATCGCGATGGATCACCTGCCGTTGCAGGTTGGCATTTTCGACCTCATCATCGTCGATCACGCCGATCGTACCCACCCCGGCAGCAGCCAGATATTGCAGAGCGGGCGCGCCCAGCCCGCCGGCCCCGATGACCAACACCCGCGCCTGCTTCATCTGTTTCTGACCCGGCCCGCCCAGCTCGCGCAGGACGATGTGGCGGGCATAGCGCTCAAGCTCAGTTTCTGAGAACTGGCCGGATGGCGAAATACTCTGTTCCGAGGTCGGCGCGGCCCGATTGCGCAGCGCCCTCAGAATCTGCCTGTATAGCAATATGAGCAGCGCGGCGCCGCCCAGCAAAAGCCAAGGCGCCGCTGAACCACCCGTCGCCGCGCGCAAGGGGTGACTGACGGGCAAAACCAGCTGTGCCAGAACCACGCCCACCAATAGAACCGCGACCGACGTCATACGTGCCGTCCGGGACACGCCGGCAAGATAGCCGATACCCCAGAGAGCCGCCGCTAGGATCAGAACCAGCAGCATTAGCCGCGCCCGGTCGAGCCGAAGCCACCGGCACCGCGCGCGGTATCGCTGAGCGACTCCACTGCGTCGAACCGGGCCTGAACAACCGGCGCGACGACCAGTTGGGCAATCCGTTCACCATGGGTGATCTCAAATACCTCCTGCCCCGCGTTCAGAACAATCACACCCAATGGGCCGCGATAATCGCTATCAATCGTACCCGGCGTGTTGGGCAGCGTAATGCCGTGTTTGAGCGCAAGCCCTGATCGCGGGCGCACCTGTACCTCAAACCCTTGCGGTATTTCGATACGCAAGCCGGTAGGCACCAAGGCACGCTGACCGGGTTCAAGCATGATCGCCGCGCCGTCTGGCAGGTTGGCCCGAACATCTGCGCCAGCCGCACCCGAAGTTTCATAGGACGGCAAGGGGACCGAGGGATCAGCGCCTTCCTCGCGAATTACACGAATTGCAACCATCACTGCTCCTCTTGTTTGCTGACCAAAGCGTCAGCGATCTTGCGCGCCAATCGCTCTGCCACGGCGTCCTTACCCATACGGGGCCATTCTTCGGCACCCTCATCGGAAATCACGATCACCGCGTTTTCGGACCCGCCCATTATGCCCGTCGCCGGACTGACATCATTTGCAACGATCCAGTCGCAGCCCTTGCGGTCCCGTTTGGCTGTTGCGTGTTCGATTACATCGTCCGTCTCGGCAGCAAAGCCTACAACCAGTGGTGGTCGTCCTGTTTTCAGGTGCGAGACGCGTTTGAGGATGTCCGGATTCTCAGCAAATTCCAGAGCTGGCATTCCGTCCCGGCTTTTCTTCAGCTTCTTGTCCGATGCTCCAACCACCCGCCAATCTGCAACCGCCGCAGCAAACACCGCCGCGTCAACCGGCAGCGCGGCGTCCACGGCGTCAGACATCTGCAGTGCAGTTTCAACCCGCTTAACCTGAACACCTTCAGGCGGGGCAACATCCGCAGGACCGGTTACAAATATCACTTCAGCGCCCAACGCGGCCAACGCCCGGGCAACAGCCGTTCCCTGCGCCCCCGATGATCGGTTGGCGATATAGCGCACCGGATCAATCGGCTCATGCGTAGGACCCGAAGTCACGAGGACGCGCTTGCCGCGCAACGGACCGGCGCCAAGTTCGGTTTCAATCGCCGCAACAATCTCTAGCGGTTCTGACATGCGTCCGGGGCCGTATTCACCGCAGGCCATGTCACCCTCATTCGGGCCGACAAAGCGGACACCATCCGCTTGCAATTGTTTTAGATTTCTCTGAGTTGCCGGATGATCCCACATCCGCACATTCATGGCGGGCGCACACAGAACGCGCGTATCGGTCGCCATCAACAAGGTCGAGGCCAGATCATTTGCCAGCCCTGCAACCATCTTGCCCATCAGGTCGCCAGTGGCCGGGGCCACAACGATCAAATCTGCTGAGCGAGACAGCTGAATATGGCCCATCTCAGCCTCATCTGTCAGGTCGAACAGGTCACGATAGGTTTTCTCTCCGGCCAGGGCCGACACAGAAAGCGGTGTCACAAATTCCTCTGCCGCGCGGGTCAAAACAGGCGTCACCGACGCACCGCGTTCGCGCAAACGCCGGATCAGATCCAGCGATTTATAGGCCGCGATCCCACCACCAATGATCAGCAGAATGCGTTTCGATGCCAGCATGTTGACCCCTTCCCGTCCAGCTCGGCCCTGACATTAGGCAAGCGGGCCGGACAGTTCCAGCGGTTAATTCTGCTGCTGAAACGCAAGACAAGGGTCTTCCCGTTCGACTACCGGACTATCAAGCACCGCGTCGAATTCACCCTCGATAACTCCATCCTCGGACTGGCCCAGCACAAACACCTTCAATCCCGGACGCAGGCGGGACAGGTAAGTTGGGATGCCGCGATCCTTACGCGCATGCCCATTGCCCGTAATCACCGCAATCGGCCCGCCGGTTTCATCCGAAGCCCGCAGGACAGCCCGCGCCAGCACGGCATCCCGCAAACGCTGAATCGCCACCATTTGCGGCAGCGCGCTTTCCGGAATTGCGTCGCAATGCGCGGCCAGCTGATCTGCCTCACGCGCGGCCTGTTCAGCAGGCGGAAGCGGGATGGTCAAACCAAACCGCGCGGCATCTGCACCCAAAGCGGTCGCCGCGCCACGGTCCATAGCTGCCCGCGCTGCAGCACGTGGCACCATCGCGCCATATATCGGTGCATCTGACGCCTGAAAAACCGGGTAATACATGCTGAGCGGCGGCCAGCCGGACTCGATCCATTTCAATATGCGCGCAAGCTCCTCGGGGTCGGACACCGCCTTGTTCGCAAGACGCTGCGCACCTTCCTCGGTCACCATTTCCCATACGACCGCCGATGGCATGATGGCTTTCAATGCTTCGGCCTGAACTATGTGGTGCTGCGGGTTATCGTGGATTTCACCCAAGATAACCACATCCGATGATTTCATCGCGTTCAGGATGTCATTTGGAATGAGGTCGGCATGGCCAGTTTTGGCCATAACCACAAGCGCACACAGCAGAATCGCAAATCGTTTCATGCGATGAAGTGTTGCACCTCGCGCGATTGAGCTTCAAGGTTCTTTCGCATTTTCACAAAGGCCGCGGCCTCAAGCTGACGGACCCGTTCCTTGGACAAGCCAAGTTCCTGACCCAGGCTCTCCAGCGTCCGCGCTGGCTCACGCAGCTTGCGTTCGCGCACGATAAACCGTTCGCGGTCATTCAGCGCCTGCATGGCCGTCACCAACCATTCACGCAACTGTTCCGTGTCGTGGCTGTTTTCCACAGTCTCGGCGGCTTGCTCCCGATCATCTTCAAGGGCGTCAATCCACTCACGCCCATCCTCGTCCGTGGATTGAACGGCATTCAGCGAGAAATCAGAGCCGGACAACCGCCCTTCCATCATCTCGACATCCCGCAACGGCACGCCAATTTCGGTTGCTATCATCTGGTGCAACTGGTGCCGGTCCAGTTCCGTGCCTTCGGTGGCTGCTTCGCGCTCAAGCCGTGCCTGAACCCTGCGCATGTTGAAAAAGAGCGATTTTTGAGACGAGGTCGACCCTGTCCGCACCATCGACCAGTTGCGCATCACGTAGTCCTGAATGCTCGCCTTGATCCACCAAACGGCATAGGTGGAAAAACGCACGCCGCGGTCCGGATCGAATTTGTCGGCAGCTTTCATAAGACCCAGCCCTGCCTCTTGGATCAGGTCGTTCATGGGTGCGCCATAGCGCTTGAACTTCGCCGCCATGGAAATAGCTAGCCGCATGTAAGCGGTGATTAAACGATGCAACGCTTGTTCGTCGCGATCATCTCGCCACGCATATGCAAGTTTCAATTCGGTCTCTGCGTCCAGCAGTTCGGCCTTCATCGCTTGCCGGGACATCGAGAAATCGTTCGCATTGTCGAGTGCCATTGAAATCTCTCCTTGTTTACAGGCGCGAGCCGGGCTTGTTTTACCGACTTGAAATAGGTACGCAGAAAACGACCGGGTGGATCACCAGAAAGGCTATGCAGTGTATCCTGATTTGACCTTTGTGCTGGGTGGCGCGGCCTCGGGAAAGTCGTCATATGCCGAACAACTTGTTGTATCTTCGGGAAAAAAGCGTTCGTACATTGCCACATCACAAGTGTTTGATGATGAGATGCGCAACAAGGTTCAACGCCATATCGCGCAGCGTGGGGATGGTTGGACGACCATTGAGGCACCCTTTGATCTGGAACCCGCACTGGGTGAATTGACCGCGAACGATATCTGCCTGATCGATTGCGGAACCATGTGGCTGACCAATCATCTGCTTGCCGAAAACGATCTGGGACAGGCGCAGAAGAAACTACTGCACGACCTCAGGGCTTGCCACGCTCCGGTGGTGATCGTCTCAAACGAAGTCGGGCACGGCATTGTTCCGGACAACGCGCTGGCCCGTCAGTTCCGCGAGGCCCAGGGCCGGCTCAACATCGCTTTGGCGGCGCAGGCGGATCTGGTTGTTCAGGTGACTGCCGGGTTGCCGTTGGTCCTGAAAGGGCATTTGCCATGACGCGTCTGCACCTTGTTCGTCACGGCCCAACCCACGCTAAATCAATGGTTGGATGGTCCGACTTGCCTGCGGACCTGAGCGATCATGCGGCCATCGCCCGGCTGCATGGGCACTTGCCGGCTGAGGCGCTGGTCATATCGTCCGACCTTTCACGCGCTGCCGACACCGCCTCGGCCATTCAGGGCCAGCGGCAAAGGCTACCGCATCATCCCGACTTGCGAGAGATTCATTTTGGCACGTGGGAGCTACGCGGGTTCAAAGACATCGAAGCAGAAGACCCCGATCTTGCCTTTGCCTATTGGGACAATCCGGGCGACGTTCGCCCCCCGAACGGTGAAACCTGGAATGAGGTTCGGGCGAGGGTCGATGCCGTGATAGACCGGCTGATAGTAGACCACTCCGGACGCGACCTGGTTATCGTGGCCCATTTCGGTGTCATCCTGACACAGGTTCAGCGGGCCCTTGGCATCGAAGCGCAAGAGGTGTTTGGCCACCGCATCGACAACCTTTCCGTTACAGACATAACCCATCACGGCGATCGCTGGTCAGTGGGCCGGATCAATCACTGCCCGTGATCACAGCCCGCACAAATAACTGATTTACGGAAGGGTCAGACCGCGCCATCGTCAGGTATGACTAATGATCTGTTTATCGGCGACCGCCTGTTTTCAAGCTGGTCCATGCGCGGCTGGTTGATGCTGGAAAAGTTTAGCCTGCCCTACCGAAGCCACATGATTGGCTTGTATTCAGGCACCATGGCAGAGGACATGAAACCCCTTGCCCCGGCCCGTCTTGTGCCAGCATTGCGTTTGCCGGATGGCACAGTCGTGGGCGAAAGCCTCGCCATGGCGGAAACACTGGCAGAACGGCACCCCGAGGCCGGGTTGTGGCCCAAGGACCCTGCTGCCCGAGCAACCGCGCGGTGGCTTTGCGCCGAGATGGTTGCCGGGTTTAACGCCTTGCGCGGAGAATGCCCAATGCAATTTATGCAGTGTTGGCAGGGTTTTCAGCCATCCTCTGAGACGTTGGCGGATTTGAAGCGGATCGAAACCCTGTGGTCCCACGCCCGCACCGTATCGGGCGCGGAAACCGGTCCTCTGCTCGGCAGCTATTCCTTGGCCGATGTTTTCTATACACCGGTAGCCGCCCGGATCATCGGGTACGGCCTGCCGGTTTCAGAAGCAAACCGCGCGTACTGCCTAGAGCTGTTGTCAGACATCTCGGTACGGCAATGGCGTGCCATGGGTCTGACGGTTGCTTATGACCCCGTTCCTTATGCATTGGATTTGCCGTCACGGGCGTGGCCAATAGGCGATCAGTCGGATGCACGCCCAGTCGAGGGGACAGATTCCGTCAACGACACATGCCCCTATTCGGGCAAGCCGATCACTCATGTACTTGAATTGGACGGCCAACGCTGGGGCTTTTGCAACCGGTTCTGCCGGGACAAAACCGTTGCTGACCACGGCGCCTGGCCAAAATTCGCATCAATGATCAACCGCATTAACCATTCTTAAACCGCGATCATGGCAGCAACGACCTGTTAACCAAAAAGGTCGTTCATGGTCACCCGCTCCCACACTGTCGCTTTCCAAGGTGTCGATGCCCGCCCGGTCGAGGTGCAATGCGCCGTCTCACCGGGCTTGCCGGCGTTTTCCATCGTCGGCCTACCCGACAAGGCGGTGTCCGAGGCGCGCGACAGGGTCCGCAGTGCGCTCAGTTCGATGGCCATTGCGCTGCCCTCAAAGCGGATCACTATAAACCTCTCACCTGCCGATCTGCCAAAAGAAGGGAGCCATTTCGATCTACCCATCGCCGTGGCCTTGTTGTCGGCGCTTGAAATCATTCCTGCCGACGCCGCCGAAGGTACGGTATCGCTGGGCGAATTGTCATTGGATGGCTCACTGGTGCCCGTCCTCGGGGCGCTGCCCGCGGCCATGACTGCCGCGACCGAGGATCGCAGCCTGCTTTGCCCGCGCGCGTCAAGCGCCGAAGCTGCTTGGGTGGATGCCACTCAGGTGATCGGTGCAGAGTCTCTTGGCGATGTCGTGCGCCATTTCTCGGGCCAGTCGCCTTTGCCTGTAGCCAAACCCGGAGAGGTTAGCCTTGCGCCCAGCACCCGGGACCTGCGCGATGTAAAAGGCCAAGAACGGGCCAAGCGCGCCCTCGAAATTGCCGCCGCCGGGCGCCACCACCTGATCATGATCGGCACACCAGGGTCCGGCAAATCCATGCTGGCTGCGCGACTGCCCGGTATTCTGCCGCCGCTTACCCCGGTCGAGGCGCTGGAAACCTCGATGATACAATCCCTTTGTGGGCTGCTGGATGAAGGCGGTATCAGCCGCAGCCGCCCGTTCAGGGAACCACACCATACCGCGTCGATGGCTGCCATTGTCGGCGGCGGCAAGGGTGCAAAGCCGGGTGAGATTTCGCTGGCTCATAATGGCGTGTTGTTCATGGACGAGTTTCCAGAGTTCCCCCGCACGGTGCTGGAAACCCTGCGCCAACCTATCGAAACCGGCGAGGTCATGGTGGCCCGCGCCAACGCCCATGTGAAATATCCCTGCCGGTTCATGCTGGTAGCTGCGGCCAACCCCTGCAAATGCGGGTATCTGACCGATCCCGGGCGCGCCTGCTCCCGCGCACCGGTCTGCGGCGAAGACTACCTTGGCCGGATCTCCGGCCCGCTGATGGATCGGTTCGATCTGCGGATTGAGGTCCCGCCAGTCGGGTTTACTGACCTCGATCTGCCGCCCTCTGGCGACAGTTCAGCCACTGTTGCAGCACGTGTTGAACAGGCACGGTCAATTCAGGCCGACCGTTTTCGGGAAACGCCCGCAACCCGCCAAAACGCGGATGTCGAGGGCAACGTTCTCGAGGAAATCGCCGCCCCGGACGCAGAGGGGAAAGAGCTGTTGTTGAAAGCTGCCGAGCGTTTTGGCCTGTCAGCCCGCGCCTTTCATCGCATCCTGCGGGTCGCGCGCACAATCGCTGATCTGGACGGCGAAAGGGATGTTAAACGACCGCATGTCGCAGAGGCGCTGAGCTTTCGTATCAGCGCCAAGATCGCGTCTTAGACTTTGGCCTCAATCGCCTGCCATATCTTTTCAGCAATGTTGACGCCGTCAAACCGTTCAAGTTCCTGAATGCCGGTTGGCGAGGTCACATTAATCTCGGTCAGATAGTCGCCGATAACATCGATTCCCACGAAAATCTGCCCTTTTTCCTTCAAAAGGGGGCCAATTGCGGCACATATCTCCTGATCGCGCTCTGACAGGCCAATCTTTTCCGGGCGGCCACCCACATGCATGTTCGAACGAGTCTCACCCGCCGCCGGAACCCGGTTGATTGCACCGACAGCTTCGCCATCCACAAGGATTACGCGCTTGTCGCCGTTGCTGACATCAGGCAGGAATTTCTGCACGATCAAGGGCTCGCGCGAGAAACCTGTAAACAGCTCGTGCAGCGAGGTCAGGTTGCGATCGTTTGCGTCAAGCCGGAACACACCTGCGCCGCCGTTGCCATAAAGCGGCTTCAGAATGACGTCACCGTGCTTTTCCTTGAACGCTTTGATCGTCTGAAGGTCGCGCGCAATCGTTGTCGGCGGGGTCAATTCAGGGAAGTCCAGAACCAACAGTTTTTCAGGGTAGTTCCGCACCCAGAACGGATCATTGACCACCAGCGTCTGCCCCTTGAGGCGATCCAGAATGTGGGTCGACGTGATGTAGTGCATATCGAACGGAGGATCCTGGCGCAGCCAGATCACATCAAAGTCCGCCAGATCAACTTCACGTTCAGACCCGAGCACGGCTGGATTGCCAGCAACGCGCTGGACCTTCATGTCGTGGCCGCGCGCGGTAATCCGTCCTTCCTGATAGGCGAGGTGATCCGGGCTGTAGAAAAAGAGGGTATGCCCGCGGGCCTGTGCCTCTTCGGCCAGACGGAAAGAGCTGTCTGCGTTGATATCCACGGCCCCGATCGGGTCCATCTGAAAGGCGATTTTCATGGCGTGTCCCTCAGTTTCTCGCCCGTTACATGGCCCAGCGCGACCGGGGGTTCAATGGGGATCACGCGGTACCGAACGCGTTTTCGATAATTTGAACGACGCCGCTGCCATCCACCAAAGCCACATCAAACCGAACATTTGTCAGTTGACCACGCGGTTCGCTGCCCAAAAACGCAGCGGCCGAGGCACAGATGCGATTGATCTGACGCTGGCTGATCCGGGCGGCCGCCATGTCGAACCTGGTGCTTTTCTTGACCTCGATGAACACCAGGTCTTCGCCGTCGCGTGCGATCAGGTCAATTTCGCCACCCGCGCCACGCCAGCGTCGATGCGCGATGGAAAAGCCGCGGCGTTCGTAGTCGGCTGCAACCCGCAGCTCTGCCGCTTGCCCAGCGTGGTAAGAGACCGAGCTTCGGACGGATCGCGCTGTCATGTTATCTCTTCCCGAGCTTCAGGGCCTTTTGATAAATCGGTCGTCGAGGCAGTTTGAACATCTGAGAAACCAAATCCGCCGCATCCCTGACCGAGTGGGTTTCTAGGGCCCGTTTCAGAGCTTCTTCTACGTCGGATTCGTTAACAGAGTCCGAATGTCCGCGATCCACAAGCAACACAATCTCGCCTTTGAGTGTCTGACCGTGCAGCTCAGACGCCAATTGGCCCAAAGTGCCGCGCCGGACTTCTTCGAATTTCTTGGTTAATTCGCGGCACATGGCGGCGCTGCGGTCTTCACCCAGCACCTCGGCCAGGTCCGAAAGGCAGGCCGCCACGCGCTTGGGCGATTCGTAGAACACAAGGGTTCCCGGTACGTCGCGCAAGGCTTCGATGCGAGTTCGTCGCGCGCCAGAGGCGTTTGGCAGAAAACCGGCAAAAAAGAACGCGTCCGTTGGCAATCCTGCAAGCGTCAGTGCCATCAAGGCGGCGGACGGTCCCGGTGCGCAGGTTACAAGATGCCCGGCCTCGGCGGCCTGTCGCCCCAGATCATAGCCGGGATCGGCAATCAACGGCATCCCGGCCTCCGATGCATAGGCAACCGACTTTCCTTCCGCGAGCGCATCCAGAACCTTTCCGCGCGCGGCGGCACCACTGTGGTCGTGGTATGCCTGAATGCGCCGACCTTCGAGCGGGATTCCATGAATTTCCATCAAACGTCGCAGGCTGCGCGTATCTTCGGCCGCAATAACGTCAGCCGACGCCAGCACGTCCAGCGCCCTAAGCGTGATATCGCGCGCAGCCCCGATTGGCGTGGCAACAAAATACAGGCCGGCGCCCAAACTGACTTTTTGGAAATTCAAAGCTGGACCCTCACAGCGTGACGTTTATTATCCCGAGCAACAGAGTGGCGGTCCCCTAGCCGCCCGGACAGGGAGTTTTCATTCAGATGTTTAGCCTTTGCAAGCCCGTTCGCAAACTGGCGCATACAGCCGCCGTTCTGGCAACCGCCGCATTTTTGGCCGCTTGCGACGTAAGCACCATTGGCGGCGGGCCTTCGATCGATACCTCCGACCCCGTGCCTGTTGCCTTGTTGGTCCCTGCGGGATCAGGGCAGGCCGGTGACGCAGCTTTGGCGCGCAGCCTGGAAAACGCGGCTCGGCTTGCTATCTCGGATCTGCCGAATGTTCAGATAGATTTGCGCGTTTATGACACACGGGGCAGCTCAAATACGGCGGCCGCGGTTGCGCAGCAAGCGGTGGCTGACGGCGCGAAGATCATACTCGGGCCCGTCTATGCGCAGGCTGCAAATTCTGCAGGCATTGCAGCGCTGAGCAACAACGTGAATGTATTGTCCTTTTCCAACAACACCAGCATTGCAGGCGGCAATGTTTTCGTGCTGGGGCCAACTTTCGACAATACAGCCAACCGTCTTGTCAGTTTTGCCGGATCGCAAGGCAAATCGAACATGGTCATCGTTCATAGCAACGATGCTGCCGGGCGGTTGGGTCAAGCCGCCATCGCCAATGCACTTGGTGGCAGCCGCGTGAACAATGCGGGTTCGGTGGGTTATGACCGTTCTCAGCAGGGTGTCATCAACTCTGTCCCGTCAGTCAAAGCAACCGTAGATGCGTCTGGTGCGGACTCTTTGTTTCTGACAGCGACCACTGCCGGCGCGTTGCCGCTTTTTACGCAGTTGCTGCCCGAAGCAGGCGTTTCACCGGCGAACACACAGTTTATCGGTCTAACGCGCTGGGATATCCCGCCACAAACATTGGACCTGCCGGGTGTACAAGGTGGCTGGTTCGCGCTGCCAGACCCATCCAAAGCACAGGCATATCGGCAGCGGTATAACAATACCTATGGCGAAGCCCCGCACCCGATCAGCGGTTTGGCCTATGATGGCATTGCTGCAATCGCTGCCCTGGTCAGTCAAGGAAGGTCCAACGCGCTCACCGCTTCGGCGCTGACACAAAACGCCGGTTTCCAGGGTGTCGGCGGTATATTCCGCCTGCGGCCGAACGGTACCAATGAACGCGGTCTGGCTGTCGCCACGATCCAGAATAAACAGGTAGTAGTGATTGACCCTGCCCCACAAAGCTTCTCCGGTGCCGGTTTCTGATCTACCGGCTCTGACACTTGCCCCAAGGGGTGAGTTGATCTGTCCGGCCGATGAAATTTTCGACAGCGACGCCGTACTGGCACGGCTGTCGGAGGTTTTCGAAAAAATCTCGGATAATGCCGCGCGGCGGCACGAAACTGTGCGAATTCTACGTGACGCCCAGAAAGCCGGGCGTCAGGCGATAGCCGATGCTTTTGCAAAGCGCCCGTTTGATGCGCGGCCACTGACCCGCTCCTACACTTATCTGACCGACGGGCTGGTCTGTACCGCCATGAAAGTTTCAAGCGAGGATTTGCACCCCCTGGCCACACCCACGCAGGGCGAAAAGATCGCTGTGTTGGCGGTGGGCGGTTATGGGCGCGGCGAGATGGCGCCCTCATCCGACGTAGACCTGCTGTTTCTGACGCCCTACAAAATCACGGCATGGGCCGAAAGCGTGATCGAGTCCATGCTTTACATCTTGTGGGATTTGCGGCTGAAGGTTGGCCATTCGTCGCGCACGATTAAAGACTGTCTGCGTCTTGGGGCCGATGATTTCACGATCCGAACGGCCATGTTGGAGCAGCGTTACCTGGCCGGTGACACCAAGCTTGCGGCGGATTTGGAAAAACGCTTGAAATCCGATTTGTTCAAGGGCACCGAGCGTCAGTTTATCGAAGCCAAACTGAAGGAACGCGACGAACGTCATGTAAAGCAGGGCCAACGCTATGTGGTCGAGCCCAACGTAAAAGAGGGCAAAGGCGGATTGCGAGACCTGCAATCCTTGTATTGGATTGCCAAGTATATTTACGGGGTTCAGGATGTGGCCGAATTGGTGCCGTTGGGCCTGTTCACGCCTGAAGAGTTCAGAACATTTGTTCAGGCTGAAGAATTCCTTTGGGCCGTGCGATCGCATCTGCATCTGGTCACGGGGCGCGCCACAGAACAGTTGACCTTTGACCAACAGGTCGAGGTCGCAAAAAGGATGGGCTACGAAGATAGGGCCGGACGCCGCGCTGTTGAAGTGTTCATGCAACGCTATTTCCGCGAGGCAACCTATGTCGGCGATCTGACCCGGATTTTTCTGACCAAACTTGAAGCCTCGCATCTGAAGGGCGAAGCTTTGCTTGAGCGTATTTTTCGCCGCCGCCGTCGGATCAAGGCGGGCTACAAGGTGGTGCATGGACGTCTGGATGTAGCCGACCCCGAGACATTCCTGTCGGACAAGCTGAACCTGCTGCGCCTGTTCGAAGAAGGCTTGCGCACAGGAATGCTGATACACCCGGATGCGATGCGGCTTGTCAGCGCGAACCTGAACCTGATTGACGAGGAAATGCGCGAAAACAAAGAGGCGAGGCGCATCTTTCTTGATCTGATGCTCAAGCACGGCAACCCCGAACGCGCCTTGCGGCGGATGAACGAGTTAGGTGTCTTGTCGGCCTTTCTGCCAGAATTTGAGCCTATCGTGGCGATGATGCAGTTCAACATGTATCACAGCTATACCGTGGATGAGCATATCATTCAGTGTATCGTCAACCTTGCCCAGATCGAACGCGGAGAGCTGGTCGAGACACTGCCGCTGGTCTCGTCGATCCTGAAAGGCGGGGTAAATCGTAAGGTTCTGTACGTGGCCTTGTTGCTGCATGACATCGCCAAGGGCCGCGCCGAAGATCACTCGATCCTTGGTGCGCAGATCGCCCGCAAGGTTGCCCCGCGGCTGGGTCTGAACAAATCGGATTCGGAAACCGTAGAATGGCTGGTGCGCTATCACCTTTTAATGTCGGACATGGCGCAAAAACGCGACATATCGGACCCGCGCACGGTGCGGGACTTTGCCAAGGCGGTGCAGACGGTCAAGCGGCTGGACCTGTTGACCGTGCTGACGGTCTGCGACATTCGTGGCGTGGGGCCGAATACCTGGAACAACTGGAAGGCCACCCTGCTGAGGGCGCTGCACGCTGAAACCAAGCGCGCCCTGGAAACGGGGATGGAGGACCTAAACCGCGCCAATCGCGGCACTGTGGCGAAAAAGGCGCTGCGGGCCGAGCTTGCAGACTGGTCCAAGTCTGACCTCAAGGCTGAAACCACGCGGCATTACGCGCCGTATTGGCAGGGTTTGAACGTCTCGACCCACGTAGAATTTGCCGAGATGTTGCGATCGCTGGAAATCAGCGGCGACCCGGGTGATATGGAAATCCGTCTTCACCCGGACGAAGACCGCGATGCGACACGGGCCTGCTTTGCGATGGGCGATCACCCCGGCATTTTTGCGCGGATCGCCGGGGCCTTGGCACTGGTCGGGGCGAATGTGGTCGACGCCCGCAGCTATACCACGAAGGACGGTTATGTGACCGATGTGTTCTGGATTCAGGATGCCGATGGCCGACCATTTGAATCCAGCCGCCTGCCGCGCTTGACCCAGATGATCCACAAGACGCTGAGGGGCGAGGTCGTCGCGCAGGATGCGTTGAAGTCGCGCGACAAGATCAAGAAACGCGAGCGCGCCTTCAACGTGCCGACCCACATCACCTTCGACAATGACGGATCCGAGATCTACACGATTATCGAGGTCGACACCCGCGACCGTCCCGGCCTGCTGTACGATCTGGCCCGTACGCTGGCGGCGGCCAATGTCTATATCGCCAACGCGGTGATCGCGACCTATGGCGAACAGGTGGTGGACACGTTCTACGTCAAGGATATGTTCGGGCTGAAATACTATTCGGAAAGCAAACAGCGCACGCTAGAGGATAAGCTGCGCAAAGCCATCACCGAAGGCGCCGAGCGCGCGGCCTCATGAAGCAGATCCGTCTGTTTTCAGGCCTGTTCACGGTCGGCTTCTGGACCCTGGCCAGCCGGATACTGGGCTTTCTACGGGAAATCCTGCTGACCGCCTATATCGGGCCAGGTCCGGTGATGGACGCCTTTGTCGCCGCTTTCCGCCTGCCCAACATGTTTCGCCGGTTCTTTGCCGAAGGCGCGTTCAACGCAGCTTTTGTACCGATGTTTTCAAAACGTCTGGAGGGGGAAGAAGACGCCGAAGGCTTTGCGCAGGACGCGTTCAACCTGCTTGCCATCGCCGTTCTGGCTTTGGTCGGGTTGGCGATGGTGTTCATGCCCGGGTTGGTCTGGATAACGGCCGAGGGGTTTTATGGCGATGAAAGATTCGATCTGGCGGTGGGCTACGGGTACGTGGTCTTCCCCTACATCCTGTTCATGTCGCTTGCAGCGCTGTTTTCTGGCGTTCTGAACGCCACTGGTCGCTTTGCTGCCGCAGCCGCCGCGCCGGTGCTGCTAAACATATTCGCCTGTAGCGCCCTCATCGCCGGAGCAGCCGCTGGCGGCGAGGTAATCCGTTGGCTGATTACCGTGATCCCGCTGGCCGGAGTTGCGCAACTGGCATTGGTTTGGGTGGCAACCGAACGTGCAGGGTATCGCATCCGCCCCGGCATTCCCAAACTCAGCCCCGAAATGCGCCATATGGTCCGTATCGCCGTTCCAGCCGCACTGGCCATGGGGGTAACGCAGGTCAATCTTGTGGTGGGGCAACTTGTGGCCTCAAAAACCGAAAAGGCCGTAAGTTGGCTGTTCGCGGCGGACCGGCTTTACCAACTGCCTCTGGGCGTGGTGGGCATAGCCGTCGGGATCGTGCTGCTACCTGATCTGTCTCGTCGCCTGCGGGCCGATGACAAAGCCGGGGCCCGAAATGCGCTTTCACGTGCGGGTGAGTTCACGCTGTTGCTGACGATACCATCAACGGTGGCTTTTGTGGTCTTGCCCAGCCCGCTGGTGTCGGTCCTCTTCGAGCGCGGGCAGTTCAGCGCTCAGGATACCACGGCCACAGCGCTGGCTGTTGCGATCTATGGTGTCGGCTTGCCTGCATTCATGCTGCAAAAGCTACTACAACCGCTTTATTTTGCGCGTGAAGATACGCGAACACCGTTCCACTATGCGGTTGTGGCGATGATCGTGAATGCGGTGCTGGCCTTCGGCCTTTTTCCACTGGTGGGCTGGATTGCCCCGGCCATAGCGGCCTCGGCTGCCGGTTGGGTGATGGTTGGCCTGTTGTTCCTAGGAGCGCGGCGTATGGGTGAAGAGGCGCGCTTTGATGATCGCTTCAAACACCGGGCATGGCGCATCATTGCTGCGTCGCTGGGCATGGGGGCCATCCTTTATGCAGGCATTCACCTGTTCGGCTGGACCTTCGATCTACCGGGATGGCGTTACCTGGCGCTGATCATTACGATCAAGGTTGCAGCAGCGGCCTATTTCTTCCTTGGTCACCTGCTTGGTGCTTTTGAGCTGTCTGAATTCAAGAAGGCGTTGCGGCGGTCGTGATCAGTCGCGGCGAATGCGCCGCACGATCCGTGCCCAACCGCCGGGTGCCAAAAAGAAAGACAGGCAGAACCCCGTGGCAAAACCACCCAAATCGGCCACCCAGTCGGACGTGCCGCCAAACAACAAACCGAACAGCAGTTGGATGCCCATCAGGACTGCAATCAGGCTGAACGCGCGCGACTGATTTTCCCCGACCAGCGATAGCTTGCGCCACAGCAGCCAAGTGAACGCGCCGATCAGGCCGTACACGGGCGGGAACCCCCCGACCAGCGGATAGTTGGGGTCTAGCAAAAGCGCGTAGGCCAGTGCTCCGCCGACGCCTGACAAAACGAAGATCACAAGCATCTGAGCTCCGCCAAAGACCTCAGCCACCATCTTGCCCATCGCCAGCACGAACACACAGACAAAGATGGCCTGCGTGAAGCTGCCCGAGACAAACGGATAGGTCACGAAACGGATGACATGCTCAATCGGCCAGCGCCCGTTCTCGATCATCCAGTAGAAGATATCGGGTGAAAAAGAATAGCTTTGCAACGCATCCAGCCGCCACCCCACTGCCGAGGGGCCGCCGACCAATCCACGCGTACCCAAAGTAAAGGCCAGCTCCACCCCCATGATAAACAGGGTCAAGGCCACCACGACAGGCGGCAAAGGGTTCACGGCGGGTGTGTAATGCTCACTGCTCATTGGGCTGGCCTTTCACGGCTGTTGACGTCCCTTAACCTCATGGGTAAGCGACGGGGGCTGATTTTTCCAGACGGGAGTTCCCTTCGATGACCGAAACCCAGTTCACACCACGCGTGTTTTCCGGCATCCAGCCGTCGGGAAACCTGCATCTTGGCAACTACCTTGGTGCCCTCAAGCGTTTTGTGGATATGCAGGGACCGGAGAAAGAGACCGTCTATTGTATGGTCGATCTTCACGCGATCACCGTCTGGCAAGACCCCAAGGAACTGGCGCATTCCACGCGCGAGCTGTGTGCAGGCTTCATCGCCGCCGGCATCGACCCGGAACAGTCGATCCTGTTCAACCAGTCCCAGGTGCCCGAACACACCCAACTGGCGTGGATTTTCAACTGTGTCGCGCGCATGGGCTGGATGCAGCGGATGACCCAGTGGAAGGACAAGGCGGGCAAGAACCAGCAGAACGCCTCGCTGGGCCTGCTTGCCTATCCGTCGCTGATGGCGGCTGACATTCTGGTCTATCACGCGACCCATGTGCCGGTTGGCGACGACCAGAAACAGCATCTTGAATTGACCCGCGACATCGCGATCAAGTTCAACAACGATTTCGGCGTTGATTTCTTCCCGATCACCGAACCCGTGATCGAAGGCGCGGCGACGCGCGTCATGAGCCTGCGGGATGGATCAAAGAAAATGTCGAAATCCGATCCGTCAGATATGAGCCGGATCAATATGACCGACGATGCCGATACCATCGCCAAGAAAATCCGCAAGGCCAAGACCGACCCGGACGCCCTGCCATCTGAGGTGGACGGCCTTTCAGAACGCCCCGAAGCCCGCAATCTGGTGAACATCTACGCAGCCCTCAGCAATCAGACCACCGAAGAAGTACTGGCCGAGGTCGGCGGAAAACAGTTCGGTGAGTTCAAGCCGATGCTGGCCGATCTGGCAGTCGCAAAACTGTCGCCAATCTCAACCGAAATGGCCCGCCTGATGGGTGAAGAGGCCGAGATTGACCGGATTCTGGCCAAAGGCGCGGATAAAGCCCGCGCAATTGCAGCCCCGATCTTGCGGCAGACCTACGATATCGTAGGCATGGTTGGCGCAAAACAGAGATGATTGCGCTGGACGTTGCTGCGACGTCTTCCTAGGTTGCGCAAAAGCTTGGGAGGGCGTCATGGCAGTCGGCAAGAATATCCGCACCTATTTCGAAGGTCAGTGGCACGATGGGGATGCCCCGATCATGCGCGCGGCCGATCACGGCGCTTGGCTGGGATCATCAGTCTTTGACGGTGCACGCTATTTTGACGGCATGGCCCCGGATCTTGAGGCGCATTGCGCGCGCGTGAACCGCTCGGCCGAGGCGCTGATGCTGACACCGTTTGTGACGACAGAGCAGATGGTTGAGATCACCAAGGAGGGGCTAGCTTCCTATAGTCCCGACGCAGCCGTTTACATCCGCCCAATGTACTGGGGTATCGACGGCGACGCGACGGCCATCGTTCCAATGGAAGACAGTACAGGTTTTGCCATCTGTCTTGAGGAAATTCCAATGGCGCCCGAGACAGCCTCGGTCACACTGGGATACACGCGGTTCCGCCGCCCAGTTCTGGAATCCGCTGTGGTCAACGCCAAGGCTGGATGCCTCTACCCCAACAACGCGCGCATGCTGAAAGAGGTCCGCGGCAGGGGGTTCACGAATGCCCTGGTGGCTGACGCCATGGGGAATGTGGCCGAAACAGCAACTGCCAACATCTTTATGGTCCGTGACGGAGAGGTTTTCACTCCCATCCCCAACGGCACTTTTTTGGCCGGTATTACCCGCGCGCGCCACATCGAAAACCTGCGCGCTGACGGGGTCAAGGTGCACGAATCGGTCCTTGGATTTGATGACTTTTACAAGGCGGACGAAGTCTTCATGACTGGCAACATGAACAAAATTACACCGGTCACAGCACTTGAGGATACGCAGTTTCAAGTCGGCCCGATCGCCCGCCGCGCGCGGGAAATGTACTGGGATTGGGCCCTGAGCACCCGCTGACCACGCTTTAGTTGCCAGTCCGCACTTGGTCGGGCATGATCGCCGGAAATGAACAAGGACACTTCATGCGCAAATTTCTGGTTGTTCTGGATGACAGTCGTGAATGCCTGAACGCGATGCGCTTCGCCGCGATGCGCGCGGCCCATACTGGCGGCGGTGTGACGATCCTGTCCGTTATCCCACCAGATGAATTCAACCATTGGATCGGAGTGGCCGAGGTGATGCGCGAAGAGGCGCGCGAGCGTATCCATGCCCACTACGAAGTATTCGCCAAGTGGATGCGCGACAAACAGAATATCGACCCTGAACTTGCGATCCGCGAAGGTGAACCGGTTGCCCAGATTATCGAGCATGTGCGGTCGGACCCCGAGATCGGCGTTCTGGTTCTGGGTGCTGGCGTCGACAAGAAAGGCCCAGGTCCCCTTGTCACGCAGCTTACCAAGAACTCGGGCAGCCTGCCGATCCCGATCACCATTGTCCCCGGTGATCTGAGCAAGGAAAAACTGGAAGAAATAACCTGAGACAAACCATGACAAACAAGATTCAGTTCTGGTTCGAATTCGCTTCGACCTATTCTTACCTGAGCGCGATGCGGATCGAAGAGCTTGCGACGCAGCACGGCGTTGCTGTTGAATGGCACCCTTTCCTGCTTGGCCCAATTTTCGCGGCGCAGGGATTGGACAATACCCCGTTCAATATCTACCCGGACAAAGGCCGATACATGTGGCGTGATATGGAACGGTTAACCGCACAGCGAGGCCTGGCATTCACCCGCCCCGATCCGTTTCCCCAGAATGGGCTAAAGGCCGCGCGGCTGGTTTTAGCGATCAAGGACCAACCTCAGAAAGCTGCGTTTATCCGGGCTGTTTACACTGCTGAATTTGCCGAAGGTCGGAACATTTCAGACGACGAGGTGCTGATTGACTGCCTGTCGCAAGTCGGCCTGGCCGCTGAAACACTGAATCAGTGCCAGGAACCCGCCATCAAGGCCGCCCTTATGGAGCAAACGAAAACGGCCCAGACCAAGGGAGTTTTCGGAGCCCCCAGCTTTTTCGTTGGAGATGAGCTGTTCTGGGGCGATGACCGGCTGGATGGCGCAATTCAACTTGCGGCTGAAATTTAGAATCGTTCCAAATCTTGACTTCCTAATCCCGGACCCGCATATCAGGAACATCTGTAACGGAGCCATGTCATGTTCATCCAAACCGAATCCACGCCGAACCCCGCAACGCTGAAATTCCTGCCCGGTCAAACGGTGCTTGAGGCCGGCACCGCGGACTTCCCTTCGGCCGAAGCCAGCGAGAAATCGCCCCTGGCACGACGGATATTCACGGTGGACGGTGTGTCAGGTGTGTTCTTTGGCAATGATTTCATAACCGTGACCAAATCGGACAGCGTTCAGTGGGATCACATTAAACCTGCTATCTTGGGCGCCGTGATGGAACATTACCAATCTGGCCAACCTGTTATGGATTCCGAAGCGACGCCCAATTCGGGTCACGCTGAACACTCGGGTGAAGATGCCGAAGTCGTCAATCAGATCAAAGATCTGCTGGATACCCGCGTGCGGCCAGCCGTGGCCCAGGATGGCGGTGATATCACCTTTCATGGCTTCGACCGCGGCGTTGTTTATCTGCACATGCAAGGGGCTTGCGCGAACTGTCCGTCTTCGACCCTTACATTGAAGATGGGGATCGAGAACCTGTTGCGTCACTACATTCCCGAAGTGACCGAGGTGCGCCCTGTTGCCGTCTGATCCGCTCATTCTGGCGTTTGACACATCGGCCGCGCATTGCGCGGCCGCTTTATTGCAGGGTGACGAAGTAATCGCATCCCGAACCGAGGCGATGTCACGCGGACAAGCCGAACGATTGATGCCTTTGCTTGAGGAACTTCTGGCCGACGCGGACTACACATGGTCCGACCTCACGGCTATCGGCATCGGTATCGGACCGGGCAACTTCACGGGCATCCGAATATCGGTGTCCGCCGCACGTGGGCTTGCGCTTGGTCTTGGGATTCCAGCCGTTGGAGTTTCGGGCTTCGATGCGCTGGCCGAAATTGGGCAAGAACTGCCCGCTATCCGCGCCCCGCGCGATCAGGTCTATGTCGCAATTCCTGGACAAGAGCCGACGCTGATGGCCTTGGAAAAGGCAGAATCACTCGGGCCTTTGATCCTGAACGACTCGCCCGATCAGCAGGTTCGCGCGATTGCGCGGCTGACATGTGAAAGATGGCCCACAGTGACCGAACCGCCGGCACCACTGTATCTGCGGCCTGCGGATGCCGCCCCGTCAAAAGACACGCCACCGGTTTTGCTGGACGGATGACCCCGCAAGAGATGGCGATCACCCACGCGGCGGCCTTCACACAGTCTCGCCCATGGACAGCCGAAGAATTCAGCGATCTTCTGGCAAATCGCTTCACTCATGCGGTTGGAAATGCAGACTGTTTTTCCGTATTTCAGGTCATCGCGGATGAAGCAGAACTGCTGACAATTGCCACGCACCCCCGCCATCAGCGCCAAGGCTTGGCCTTATGCTGCATGCAGGATTGGCAGGCGAAGGCCACCCAACTCGGTGCATCGCGGGCCCTTCTGGACGTTGCCGCAGACAATGATCCGGCTATCGCATTGTACAAACGTTGCGGATTCGAACCCTGCGGTCGTCGCACAGGGTATTACCTACGTGAAAATGCAATGAAAATCGACGCCATCGTTATGGCGCGCACTTTCACCTGAGCACAATTTCGAAATTTTTTCGACCAAATGGTCAAAATTCTATTGACCACACCGGTTGCAAACAGCCTTAATTCCCGCCATCACAACAATTGTGCTCGCTCGCAGCGGGTAATCGCGGCTATCGTGGCCTCGATCAACAAAAACAAACGGGAGTATGAAATGAGCCTGATGAAATCCTTGATGGGTGCAGCCGCCGCCGTTGCGCTGACCGCAGGTGCAAGTTTGGCCGAGCCAGCCCTGATCTTTGACCTGGGCGGCAAGTTCGACAAATCGTTCAACGAAGCAGCACATAACGGCGCGCAACGTTGGGCGGAACAAACCGGTCAAACCTATCGCGAAATCGAACTTCAATCCGAAGCCCAGCGGGAACAAGCGCTGCGCCGCTTCGCCGAAGCGGGTGCGAACCCGATCATCACCATGGGTTTTGCGATGGCCGATCCATTGGCTGCGGTTGCCGGTGACTACCCGGACACTAAGTTTGTCGCCGTTGACGTAAACTGGCTGGATGCACCGAATATCCGCCAGGTCAGCTTTGCTGAACACGAAGGCTCATACCTTGTTGGGATGATGGCGGCGATGGCGTCGGAATCTGGCACCGTTGGGTTCATCGGTGGGATGGACATTCCCCTGATCCGTCATTTTGGGTGCGGCTATGCGCAGGGCGCCAAGGCTGTGAACCCGGATGTGAACATCATTGCAAATATGACCGGCACGACCCCAGCAGCCTGGAATGACCCCGTCAAAGGGTCTGAGTTAACAAAAGCACAAATCAGCCAGGGCGCGGACGTGATCTACGCTGCGGCTGGTGGTACCGGCGTTGGTGTCCTGCAAACCGCTGCTGATGAAGGCATCCTGTCGATCGGAGTGGACAGCAACCAGAACCATTTGCACCCGGGCCAGGTTCTGACTTCGATGCTGAAGCGAGTAGACGTTGCCGTTTATGACGCGATGAAGGCAGGTGAAGACGTT
Source organism: Ruegeria sp. AWH4_226 (assembly GCF_056159225.1). Classification (NCBI taxonomy): domain Bacteria; kingdom Pseudomonadati; phylum Pseudomonadota; class Alphaproteobacteria; order Rhodobacterales; family Roseobacteraceae; genus Ruegeria; species Ruegeria sp. AWH4_226. Next base: position 2,194,179 of record NZ_JBSWUU010000001.1, read on the forward strand.
CAAACCGGCGTATTCACCATGGGTCTGGCGGAGGAAGGCGTTGGTGTCGCAATGGACGAAAACAACGCTGAACTGGTCACCGAAGAGATGAGCGCAGCTGTTGCAGACGCACGCAGCGACATCATCAATGGCAATATCACGGTGGTCAGCTATTACGACAACGACAGCTGCCCGGCACTGCAGTTCTGATATCGCGCGGGGCGGTGGTGATCCTCCGCCTCGCATCCACTTCGCCGCGCAATGGGCGCGGCCCTTCGGCTATTGAGGACAAGACATGACAGTCCCCGCCATTGAGCTCAAAGGGATTTCCAAAGCCTTTGGGCCAGTCCAGGCCAACAAGGACATTTCCATCAGCGTCGCCCCCGGTACCATTCATGGGATCATCGGTGAAAACGGCGCGGGCAAGTCAACGCTGATGAGTATTCTCTACGGCTTTTACAAGGCCGACAAAGGTGAGATTTGGATCAACGGCACCAAGACCGACATCCCCGACAGCCAGGCGGCAATCGCGTCCGGCATCGGGATGGTGTTCCAGCATTTCAAACTGGTCGAGAATTTCACCGTACTGGAAAACATCGTTCTGGGCGCCGAGGATGGCGGCATGCTCGCCCCGTCGCTGGCAAAGGCGCGGAAGGAACTGAAAGCCCTGGAAGAAGAATACGAGCTGTTCGTAGATCCGGACAAGCGCATTGATGAAATCGGCGTGGGCCGGCAACAGCGCGTCGAAATCCTCAAAGCGCTTTATCGCAGGGCAGAAATTCTGATTCTTGATGAGCCCACTGGAGTTCTGACACCATCCGAGGCCGATCAGCTTTTCCGAATTCTTCATCGCCTGCGCGAAGAAGGTAAGACGATTATCCTGATCACGCACAAACTGCGCGAGATCATGGAGGCCACGGATACCGTTTCCGTTATGCGACGTGGTCAGATGACGGCGACCGTGAAAACTGCAGAAACCAGCCCGCAGGAGTTGGCTGAACTGATGGTGGGCCGGAAAGTCCTGTTGCAAGTGGACAAGGTTCCGGCACAACCCGGGAAACCCATTCTCGAGGTTGAGAACCTGCGTGTGGTCGACGAAGCGGGTGTTGAGCGCGTCAAGGGAATCGACCTGACAGTGCGCGCAGGCGAGATTGTCGGCATCGCCGGCGTCGCGGGCAATGGTCAGTCCGAGCTGCTTGAGGTGTTGGGCGGCATGCGCCCCGGTCAGGGGACGATCAGGTTGAACGGCACGCCACTGGCACTTTCAGGGCATGGGTCTGACGGTCAGGCCCGACGGGCACAAGGCGTTGCTCACGTACCCGAAGACCGGCAACGCGAGGGTCTGATCATGGATTTCCACGCGTGGGAGAATGTGGCGTTCGGCTATCACCGCGACCCGGCTTATAAACGCGGTCTGTTCATGGACAACGCCGCCCTGCGCGCAGATACCGAACGCAAGATTGAAAAGTTTGACGTGCGCCCGCCCAATGCCTGGCTGACCGCGAAAAACTTTTCGGGCGGCAACCAGCAGAAAATCGTCGTCGCACGTGAGATCGAGCGCAACCCGGACCTGCTGCTGGTCGGTCAGCCCACCCGAGGCGTGGATATCGGCGCGATCGAGTTTATTCACAAACAAATCGTCGCGCTGCGGGATCAGGGGAAGGCAATCCTGCTGGTCTCGGTCGAGCTGGAGGAGATCTTCTCGCTGTCGGATCGGATCGCGGTGATGTTTGACGGACATATCATGGGCGAGCGCCTGCCCCATGAGACGGATGAAAAAGAACTGGGCCTGCTTATGGCCGGTGTTGCGGGAGAGGCCGCGTAACATGGAAAAAATGCCCAAATGGGCCGACGTTGTTCTGATCCCGCTGATCAGTTTGATATTGGCCGCTATTCTTTCGGCACTGGTCATTCTGGCCATCGGTGAAAACCCCGTCGAGGCGGTGAACCTGATGGTCACGGGGGCGTTGGGGTCCACCTATGGGTGGGGCTATACGCTGTATTACGCAACCAACTTCATGTTCACCGGGCTGGCTGTGGCTGTGGCCTTCCACGCCCGGCTGTTCAACATCGGGGGCGAAGGTCAAGCGATGCTGGGCGGTCTTGGTGTCGCCGTAGCCTGTCTTTACATTCCCTGGCCACATTGGAGCATCGCGCTGCTTGCTGCCTGCGCGGCCTCGATGCTGTTCGGGGCTGCATGGGCCGCGATCCCGGCCTATCTGCAAGCCAAGCGCGGCAGCCATATCGTGATCACCACGATCATGTTCAACTTTATCGCGGCTGCGTTCCTGAACTATATGCTGGTTAATGTCATGCGCCCGCAGGGCTCACAAGATCCGGCTACCGCGCGCTTCCCCGAGGCTGTGCACCTGCCGACCTTCCAATCGATGTTCTCAACCGCAGAAAACGTGGTGTTCCGGGGCGCGCCCGCGAATATCTCATTCTTCGTTGCGTTGCTGGCCTGCGTGATAGTGTGGGCACTGATCTGGCGCACACGGCTGGGTTACGAGATCCGCGCATACGGCCATTCTGAAACCGGCGCCGTCTATGCCGGAATTTCACCGGTTCGGATTACGATCATCGCTATGCTGATCTCGGGCGCGCTGGCGGGCCTTATGGCAATCAACAACGTGATGGGCGAAGCGGAACGTCTGGTTCTGAACGCGACCGAGGGTGCAGGCTTTATCGGCATCGCTGTGGCCTTGATGGGCCGTTCACATCCATTCGGCGTTTTCCTCGCGGCGATCCTTTTTGGATTTCTTTATCAGGGCGGTGCGGAACTGGCGCTGTGGACGTCGATCCCGCGCGAGCTGATCGTGGTGATTCAGGCATTGGTGATTCTGTTCACCGGAGCGTTGGACAACATGGTGCGGATACCGCTTGAAAAACTGTTCCTTGGTCTGCGGAAGGGGGCAGAGTGATGGAGTTTTTTGTTACTCTGATTCAGGTCCTCGACTCGACAATCCGCCTGGCGACACCGCTGCTGTTGGCCTGTCTGGCCGGGCTCTATTCCGAACGCGCGGGCATTTTTGATATCGGTCTGGAAGGCAAGATGCTGATGTCTGCCTTTTTCTCAGCCGCCGTGGCTGCGGTGACGGGATCTGTCTGGTTGGGCCTTATGGCGGGTATCGGGGCGTCGCTGCTTCTGTCTGCGCTGCACGGCGTGGCCTCGATCACCTTCCGGGGCAATCAGCTGATTTCGGGCGTTGCGATTAATTTTCTGGCCTCAGGTCTCACCGTACTGATCGCCCAAAGCTGGTTCCAGCAGGGTGGCCGTACACCGTCGCTGTTTGGTGAAGGCCGGTTCGAACCGATCAATTTCCCCTTTGCCGAAACGCTTGAAGCAGTACCGATCATTGGTCCGGTGTATTCGGAACTTCTGTCTGGTCATTCGATCCTTGTCTATGTCGCGTTCCTGATGGTCCCGCTCACATGGTGGATTTTGTACCGCACCCGGTTTGGATTGCGCCTGCGCGCGGTCGGTGAAAACCCTGCGGCGGTGGATACAGCCGGTGTGTCGGTTGTTGGTTTGCGTTTCGCCGCAGTCGCCATCTGTGGTGTGCTGTGTGGGATAGCTGGGGCATACCTCGCCACAGCCCTGCAGGCCGGTTTTGTCAAAGAAATGACGGCTGGGCGCGGGTTTATCGCGCTTGCGGCGCTGATCTTTGCGAAATGGCGGCCTTGGCATGCGATGTGGGCCTGCTTGCTGTTCGGTCTGCTGCAAGCGATTGCCTTGCGTTTCCAGAATATTGACCTCGGGGGCATCGTTATACCGGTGCAGGTCATGGACGCCCTGCCCTATATCCTGACTGTGGTCATTCTGGCCGGTTTCGTGGGCAAAGCCATCCCGCCCCGCGCCGGGGGTGAGCCGTATGTGAAGGAGCGCTGATAGGTCCAGTTTTGAACTCAATTCAGTCCTGTTCGCTGCAGAGCGGCATACAGAGTTGATTTTGCATGCCGCAACCGCTCTAAAGGGGTATGAGCGTATTTCCAGCCATAGCCCAGAGCGGATCAAGCCCCTGCGGGGCATTGGAAACACGTGAACACCCCGGTTACGGGCGTTTCTTTTTTAACCAGCCAAACTGGCTGACCGAATACGCTTCGGTTGGGCCGGTATTCGCCATACAGCCGCTTATTCTGCGCCGTATAAAAGCCTCACCCCAAAGGTATGAGACGGGCCGGATCGCCCCGCGTGATCCGTCCGTTGTCATCCGGTAATTCCAAATGCAGATTTACCTTCCTATTGCCGAAGTTTCCGTGAATGCCTTTCTCTTGCTGGGGTTGGGGGGGATGGTCGGCGTGCTTTCGGGCATGTTCGGTGTGGGTGGCGGTTTCTTGATGACCCCACTTCTATTCTTCATCGGCATCCCCCCAGCGGTTGCCGTTGCAACCGAAGCCAACCAGATCGTTGCCTCGTCCTTTTCCGGTGTTCTCGCGCATCTTCGACGAAAAACAGTCGATTTTAGAATGGGCACAGTCTTATTGGTTGGCGGGTTAACTGGAGCCGCCCTTGGGGTGGTAGTGTTCAACTATCTCAAAAGCTTGGGCCAAGTCGATCTGTTGGTGACGCTGTGTTACGTCATATTTCTTGGTGTAGTTGGCAGCCTGATGTTCATCGAAAGCCTGCGTGCGCTGCGTAAATCACGAAAGGGCATAGCTGCACCTGCAAAGCGGCGACAGCGCGGTTGGGTGCACTCCATGCCGTTCAAAATGCGATTCCGTACCTCGGGGCTTTATATCTCGGTCATTCCACCCATCCTCGTTGGGCTTTTCGTCGGTGTCTTGTCTGCAATCATGGGCGTTGGCGGCGGGTTCATCATGGTGCCCGCAATGATCTACCTGCTGGGGATGCCCACGAAAGTCGTGGTTGGGACGTCACTGTTTCAGATCATCTTCGTGACCGGCTTTACAACGATGTTGCACGCGACAACGAACTATACCGTAGACATCGTTCTGGCCGTCCTGCTTCTGATCGGCGGTGTTATTGGCGCGCAAATTGGCACGGTGATCGGAGCGCGCATGCCGGCCGAGCAATTGCGGGTGTTGTTGGCCGCCCTGGTTCTGGTGGTTTGCGGCAAGCTGGCGTTGGACTTGTTGATTGAACCGTCCGAGCTTTATTCTCTGGGCACCGCAGGGGGCCATTGATCATGCTGAAACGCCTGATTGTCCTGCTGGTTCTGTGCTGCACCCCGGCTCTGGCCGCTGAAGAACAAGTTGTGCTGGGCCTCAGCCAGGATCGCGTAGCCATCACCGCGACGTTTGACGGATCTGAAATTCTGATTTTTGGTGCTGTGAAACGGGAAACGCCTATACCAGACGGTCCCCCGCTTGAGGTGATCGTCGCCGTGGCCGGGCCATCGGGTCCTGTGACCGTCCGGCGCAAGGAACGCAAACTGGGGATCTGGGTCAACACAGACAGTGTTCTTGTCGACCTTGCGCCCAGTTTTTACGCCGTTGCCACAAGCGGCCCATTGGACGACATCCTCACCGATACCGAAGATTTGCGTAATCGAATTTCCATCGAACGTGCTATCCGCTCGGTCGGGGCGGCCATGCATATCCGTGGCGCACAGGACTTTGCGGACGCAGTCATCCGCATTCGTGAAAGCGAGGATTTGTATTCCATCCGCGAAAACACCGTGGCCGTGGATGAACAGACCCTGTTCCGCACCTCAATCGCGATGCCTGCTGACCTGACCGAGGGGAACTATTCCGCGCGCATCTTTCTGACACGGGGCGGCGAGGTCGTGTCGCAATACGAAACGGTTATTGATGTGCGCAAAGTCGGACTGGAACGATTCCTTTACAGCATGTCCCGCGAGCAGCCGGTTTGGTATGGTTTAATGTCGTTGGTCATCGCGATTGCCGCAGGATGGGGCGCGTCGACGGCATTCCGCCTGCTACGCGAGACCTAAAACCTAACCGCGCCCGATATAGGGCATTGTCGTGGCCATGACGGTCATGAACTGTACGTTTGCCTCGGGAGGCAGGGTCGCCATGTGAAGCACTGACCGCGCCGCATCTTCGACAGCCATGGTCGGGTCGGGCTGTCGCCCTGCCTCAATCGCGGCATCCACCAACCCTTGCACCATTGGCGTGCGTGCATTGCCGATATCGATCTGACCGCAGGCAATCCCGAAATCGCGCCCGTCCAAAGACAAACTTCGGGTCAGGCCCGTGATGGCATGTTTCGTCGCTGAATAATGCACCGAGTTCGGTCGCGGCACATAGGCAGCGATTGAACCATTATTGATGATACGCCCACCCTGAGGGGTCTGGTGCCGCATGATCCGAAAGGCTTCGCGCGCACTGAGGAACATACCATTCAGGTTCACGTTCACGCTTTGATACCAATCTTCCAACTCGATCTCATCAATTGTACCGCCAGGGGCGAAAATTCCGGCATTGTTGAACAGAACATCCAACCGGCCAGCCTTGTCCTGAAAAGCTCGGAAGGCTGCCTGTACCGCATCCGGACTTGTAACATCCGCAGCTAACGGAAGCGCATTTTTGTGATCCGCCGCCATGTCGCGCAGCTTGTCTGCACTACGAGCCAGCAAGCCAACGGTCCAGCCTTCGTTCAAAAACAGCTCGGCCGTCGCGCGGCCAATGCCCGAGCTTGCGCCGGTAATGATGATGGTGCTCATGTCTCTTCTGCCTCTAATTCCAGCGCCGCCGCCGGGACGGCGCGCAGATCGTCCACACGCAGCGCATGGGTGGGTTTAGCCAGCCGGTTGCGGACCACCCAGATCAACCTTTGCTGCGCACGCGTAATTGCCACATAAGCCAGCCGCTTCCACAAGGGTTGCCCGGCCTCGGTCCGGCCCATTCGTGCAGCCGCGTAAATGTCCGGAGCAAAAACCTGCACCGTGTCCCACTGCGACCCTTGGGCCTTGTGTATCGTCACTGCGGCCCCGTGCAAAAAGGTTGCGCCCATGCGCGCGGCGTATGGGATAAATGGTTCTTCTTCGTCAGGTTTCTCGATCTTGACGATCGACGCGGCGCTGACCTGAGGGTCTTCAGCGCCCATCACATGCAAACGAGAAAACCCCGGCTTGCGTCCCGGCCCCAGGTAAATCACCTGCGCGCCCTTGATCAAACCACGCGCCTCAAGGTCCAGCCGCTTTTTGCGGTGCTTCAGGGGCAGTTCGATACCGTCGCAAATAAGAGGTTCACCTTCCAACAACTCCGTATCCGGCGCGCCGTGTACATTTCGGAACGCCTGTATCAACCGAATGCGCGTCGCGTTGCGCCAGACCAGAACCGGGCTGCGCGCCATCAGATCCACCTCGACCCGCTGCCCCCAGACCACGCGGTCATCCTGTCGGGCGGTCTGTTCGACAAGACGTTCGAAGTCTTCGAACCCCATCTGAGGGTCCGCCAATGCGTGCGCCAGATCGAGGATGGGATTATCCGCATCCTGCCGGTGAACCCTGTGCAGGATTTGCTTGCGTGGCTCCGGCAGAGCATCAAACACCATGCCACCCGACTGGTTAACCGGGGCCAGCTGCGCGGGATCACCAAACAGAAGAAGGGTCGGAAAGATTTCTTTCAGGTCTTCGAATTGCCGGTCGTCCAGCATCGAGGCTTCATCAACGAACCCGATATCCAGCGGCTCATCCCGGCGTTTCCAGCCTGTGATGAAGTCAGACCCGCGCAAGCCAGCCGCCGCCAGCGCGCCGGGAATAGATTTGTTCTTTTCATAAAACGCGGCTGCTCGATCCAAAGCCTCGTCCGTCAGGCCCTCAATCTCGGGGCGTTCATCATTGCCCGCCAACCATTCGGCGATTCGCTCGTATTCCGGATCATAGACCGGTGTATAGAGTATCCGGTGAATGGTTGTGGCCGGCACACCGCGCAGACGCAGGACGCTTGCGGCTTTGTTGGTGGGCGCCAAAATCGCAAGGCTTCGCTTATCCCGCGCTTTGCGGCTTTCAAAATCGCCCGAAACGATCTGAACACCGGTTCCCGCAAGCGCCTTGTAGAGCTCGGCCAAAAGCAGGGTTTTGCCCGATCCTGCCTTTCCGATCACCGCCATGACACCTGACTTGCCGCCACCCGGTAATTTCAACAGCGCGTCATCATCCAGGTCGACACCGGCCGCTTTCAACATCTCGGAGATGTTGTCATAGGCGGCGGCCTGATCGTCTGAGAAAGTGACCGGAGGCAAAGACATGGCGCGACCCTACAGGGCCACGCCGGCTATCACCAGAGACTGATTTGGGTTTTCCCGGTCACGCCGAAAGAGGGAACCTTTGCTGCCGTCCGGCGCCAAATGCCGTCTTGAACCACAGCCGGGACAGCTCACGCGGAATGCCCGCGCGCTCTGCCACGCGGTTGCAATCCTGGGCGGAATAGGGCCACAGCCCAACAGAAACCTGATCGCGCCCTTTTCCTTCTGATCCCAGCACGTCCGGCGACGATCCGATCAGGCGATAAATCCGAATCATACGCGCATCAAAAACACCGGCAATATGGGTCAGGCCAAACCCCTCCATCAACTCGCCCCCGCTCAACATGATCGCGCCAGCCGTATGAGGGCTGGCGGTGCGCGAAAGGCAGAACCGCGTTACTTCCCAGATCAGCGGGTTGCAGATCGGCTGGCCCCCTGTGAGATGTCCAAACACATCGTTTACCATGACCGGACCCGTGGTGGGCATTACGCGCATTGAGCCGCCGTGACTGCCATCTTCCTCTTCCCAGATGACGTATAGGGGGTTCAAGTCGTCGTACTGGTCCTTCTCTTGCCCATGTACATCGACGTGAACATCCCAGCCCAACCGGGTTTTAAACTGGTCTGCCCGATCACGGAACATCCCGTCTGCCAAATCCGGATATTTGTACAATTCGTCGGCGTAAAGATAGCGCAACATGACTTTTCCCCTTGTCGTCCATTGCAGGAACGAAGGGGGTACAAAAACATCATTAAATTCTCGTTTTGAGACCGCACGCCTCTTAAACCACTATTAATCCGCGGCTAAGCGCTGTTGCGATGGCATGGGTCGTATTCTGAGCGCCGAGTTTCGCGCGCGCGCCTTCGATATACGCCCTTAAGGTATGTTCGGAGATCGACAATGAGTGCGCCACCTGCGCGCGGCTATAGCCCAGTGCCAGCAGAGTCATTACGTCCACCTCGCGCGGTGAAAGCCCCCGAGGTGAACCGGGTTGCCGGTCACTCGCAAATTCCAATCCTTTTCGGTTGAAATAATGCGCGATCAGAATCAGGCTACGCCCGTGGCTTTCAACAAAATCCTGCCATGTGCTGTCGTCACAGGAGTGGTTGACGGTAAATAAGGCAAATTGCCCGTTTGGCCCCCGGATCGGGATCGAATATCCTTGATTGCCGACGCCGTGGCTTTGCGCATCTTTCAGGAATGCCTTAGCCGGTTTACTAGACCAGTCTAGTTTTTTCCAATCAACCGGATGGAACCGCTGGAAACATCCCACGATCACCGGGTCTAAGCGATGATAACTTTTTTCCAGATACCGCTGGACCCAAGCATCTGGATAAGTCGTATAGCCATATTGATCACCGGCACCATCAACCCAATGATAAATAAGGTGTTCAACCCTCAGGCTGTCCCGCAGCCGCACGGCAACATCGCTGAGTTCATCCAGCGTGCTTGTGTTTTCCAATTCCTCCAGAACCTGGCTCAAATCTAGTTCTGTTCCCATCCGCTGGCGTCCGTACCTTAGCCTGCATGGACGCGATCTCGGCTGCGGCGATCAGTTTGGTGTCATCCAACTGCTCGGCCAGCGCGATCAAACCGTTCTCAACAGCGAAGGCGTTGAGGTCCGACAACACGTCCAGTATCCACTCATTTTGCGCCATCAAGGTCTCTCCGAAACGGTTAACGAAGGGTTAACACAACTATAGCATGAGCAATAATTTTCGGCATATTCACTGCTTTCTACCCCCCAAAAATAGCGGGGGTGTCGTTTCTAAACCTCTGGAAAGCCTGAACTTGCTTGCGAGAAAATGGAACGCCCGCAAACCGTTGCGACGATTTGCGGGCGTTAGCGTTTTTAACTCTGGCTCAATTGCGCGCGTGCAAAACCTCTTCCAGGGTGCGCATCCCTGTTTGCGGTGCCTGGACCAGAACCGACATATTGCCGGGCTTGTGTTCGTTTCGCATCATTTTCATATGCGCTTCGGGCAACTCTTTCCACGAGAATACCTCGGACATACACGGATCCAGACGACGCTCGATCATCAACTGGTTCGCGGATGCAGCTTGTTTGAGATGCGCGAAATGCGACCCCTGCAGACGCTTTTGATGCATCCACATATAGCGCACGTCAAAAGTTAGGTTATAGCCGGTGGTTCCAGCGCAGATCACGACCATGCCACCCTTTTTCACCACGAAGGTTGAAACCGGGAATGTGCTTTCGCCCGGGTGTTCAAACACCATATCGACATTCACACCCTTGCCGGTGATATCCCAGATGGCTTTGCCGAATTTGCGGGCCTCTTTGAACCACTCTGAATATTCCGGAGTGTTCACCGTGGGCAGCTGCCCCCAGCAGTTGAAGTCTTTACGGTTGATCACGCCTTTGGCGCCAAGCCCCATGACGAAATCGCGTTTACTTTCGTCCGAGATCACACCGATCGCGTTGGCACCTGCGGTATTGATTAACTGGATCGCGTACGAGCCCAATCCACCCGACGCGCCCCACACCAGAACATTCTGGCCCGGCTTCAGGTCGTGCGGTTCATGCCCAAACAACATCCGGTATGCGGTGGCCAGGGTCAGGGTGTAGCACGCGCTTTCTTCCCAGGTCAGGTGTTTTGGGCGCGGCATCAACTGCTGGGCCTGTACGTTGGTGAACTGAGCAAACGAGCCGTCCGGTGTTTCATAACCCCAGATTCGTTGGCTTGGGGAATACATCGGATCGCCGCCGTTGCAGTATTCGTCATCGCCGTCATCCTGGTTGCAATGAATGACAACCTCGTCCCCCACTTTCCAGCGCTTGACCTTGTCGCCCACCGCCCAAACGATACCGGACGCATCGGACCCGGCGATGTGGAACGGCTGTCCATGACCGTCAAACGGGCTGATCGGTTTGCCCAGTGACGCCCAGACACCGTTATAGTTCACACCAGCAGCCATCACCAAAACCAGCACTTCGTGGCTGTCCAGTTTGGGTACGTCGACCACTTCCAACTGCATTGCGGTATCTGGCTCGCCATGGCGCTCTTTTCGGATAGCCCACGCATACATTTGCTTCGGGACATATCCCATCGGAGGGATCTCACCCATCTCATAAAGGTCTTTTTCCGGTGCCTCGTACGACGCGATGCCACTGTCGGTGTCCAGAGCCATATTGGCCTCCCTTGTCCACAATCCTTGCCGCGATGCAGAATCGCCGGCTTTACCCGACGGTTATTTTCCATCCAGCAATATTGCAACCCATTTTGGTCTATTTTTGTAATTTTATGACCCTGCGACTGCAGAAATTTCCTTTGCAGATGCAGAAAGAACACGCTCTTCGCTTAGGGCTGCCGACGCCGCGTAGTAATTCAGAAGATCAATCCTTTGCCCGGATGAGGATATTTTCCCATTGTCGCGTTTCAAAATGCGACGATCCACCAATTGCTGAACTCCGCTTTCAATCGCCTCACGATCGATTGGCGTCTCGGCCCCGTTGTTTCGCAACAGCTTGTCGATCAAGGGCACCAGATCAACCTCAGGGATTTCACCTTTTTCCTGCACCAGCCAACACGCCGCAGGACCCGGGACCAGTGGAAGAGCGTCTTTAAGGCCTGCCATCAGATCGCGGGCCAGATCCGTTGTAAGGTCCGCTTCGTGATCCGCCCGAAATGCGCTCAGCGAGATCGGCTGCCCATACCGGACGGACGCCAACCCAAAGCGCTTGTAACGACCGACCAGCCGTCGTCCGATCTGTTTGATTATCCACCACGCAATGACCCCGATCCTCGCCCGGAACCGACGTTGGTTTCCCAGTGCCGCTTTGGTCAAAATCGTATCTTCAAGCACGCGGTCATAATTCAAGGCAACCGGCACGAACACAACATCCCGACCTTCGGGGTCGGTGGCATCAATGATATACTTGAGCAGACCCAGCTTCGGTCGCCCCAATCCACCGGTCAGGCTCAGCCCTCCTTCGGGGAACATTGCCTGGGTAACACCAGCCTCGGTCGCGTGCCGCACATAGCAAGCCAGTACCTGACGGTAGAGCTCACTGCCCGACTTGCGGCGAATAAAGTACGCCCCCATTGCGCGGATCAAACGGCTGAGAGGCCAAACTCTGGCCCATTCCCCCACCGCATAAGACAGGGCTGATTGATTGGCAGCAAGATAAGTCACCAGGACATAGTCCATATTGCTGCGGTGGTTCATCACGTAAACAACCGTGGCTTCAGGGTCGATATTACGCAGGGCTTTTTCGTCCATATAGCTGAGCCGCACATCATAAAACGCATTGCTCAGCATGCGCGCCAGACGAATGGCGACGCTGAAATAAGCCACAGCGGAAAAAGATGGAACGATCTCTCGCGCGTAGCGGCGCGCGGTTTCGAACGCCACGGCCTCGGGAACGCGCTCCTCTTTTGCAAAGCTCTGAACGGCGTGTCCGACCTGTGGGTCATAAATCAGGCGCTGAATCATGTCGTGCCGACGCGCCAGTTTGAACGGCTGGATCGGTCGCTGCAGGCGTTCGTTCAGGCGTTTGACCGCCCGCTCAAGACGACGCCTGAAAAACCAACGCACAGAAGGGAAAAGAAAATGCGAGGCAAACGTGACCGCGGCAAACACCAGGATCAGCAAAAACAGCCAAAGTGGAAGCTCAACGGTCTGAGTCATGGCAGCACACTGCCACCAATCCTCTTGCCCTACAATCTGAACAGTCTGAATGCCGCGACGCAGCGAATTGACATATCTCTAAAATTGCGCTTTAGAACCCTGTAACGCAATATTCTTACTCAGCCGATTCACGAGGATCAGATATGACGCAGTCGCAGAAAGATCGCCCCTGGCTCATCCGAACCTATGCCGGTCATTCCACCGCCAAGGCGTCAAATGCGCTGTACCGTGGAAATCTGGCCAAGGGGCAAACCGGTTTGTCGGTCGCATTCGATTTGCCGACCCAAACCGGATATGACAGCGACCACACGCTGGCGCGCGGCGAAGTTGGCAAGGTTGGTGTACCGATCAGCCATCTTGGGGATATGCGCGTTCTGTTCGACCAGATTCCGTTGGAGCAGATGAACACCTCGATGACGATCAACGCGACAGCGCCATGGCTGCTGGCGCTATATATCGCGGTGGCCGAAGAGCAAGGCGCAGATGTCTCTCAGTTGCAGGGAACCGTGCAAAACGACTTGATCAAAGAATACCTGAGCCGTGGCACCTATGTGTGCCCGCCCAAGCCGTCGCTCAAGATGATCGCGGATGTAGCTGAGTATTGTTATTCGAACGTGCCCAAGTGGAACCCGATGAACGTGTGTTCCTATCACTTGCAAGAAGCAGGCGCGACACCGGAACAGGAACTGGCCTACGCGCTTGCAACTGCCATCGCGGTTCTGGATGAACTGCGCCCACGCGTACCGGCTGAGGATTTCCCGGCGCTCTGCGGCCGAATTTCGTTTTTTGTGAATGCTGGAATTCGCTTTGTTACCGAAATGTGCAAAATGCGGGCTTTCGTCGATCTTTGGGACGAAATTCTGCAACAACGCTATGGTGTCGAGAACCCAAAATTCCGCCGATTCCGGTACGGGGTTCAGGTGAATTCGCTTGGCCTGACCGAACAGCAACCTGAAAACAATGTCTACCGCATCCTGATTGAGATGTTGGCTGTGACCCTGTCAAAAAAGGCCCGTGCCCGCGCGGTGCAGTTACCCGCATGGAATGAAGCACTTGGCCTGCCGCGCCCGTGGGATCAGCAGTGGTCGATGCGGATGCAGCAGATCCTGGCCTATGAAACCGACCTGTTGGAATACGGAGACCTTTTCGACGGAAACCCCGTGGTCGATGCAAAAGTTGAAGAGCTAAAAGATGGCGCGCGCGCCGAGCTGGCAAACCTGGATGCAATGGGCGGTGCGGTCGCGTCTATCGAATACATGAAGTCTCGCCTTGTAGATTCCAACGCCGAACGCCTGAATCGTATTGAACGCAACGAAACCGTTGTCGTTGGTGTGAACAAATGGACTGAGGGAGAGCCCTCGCCCCTGCAAACCGAGGATGGCGGGATCATGGTGGTCGATCCCGCGGTAGAGCAGGACCAAATCGACCGGCTGAACACATGGCGTGCCGAACGTGATGACACCGCCGTTGCCACAGCGCTGGCCGCGCTGCGCCAAGCGGCCCAATCAGGAGCTAACGTAATGGAACCCTCGATCGCTGCTGCCAAAGCGGGAGCGACAACAGGTGAGTGGGCGGAACAGATGCGCAAGGTTTTCGGAACCTATCGCGGTCCAACAGGTGTATCTGGGTCCGTCTCGAACAAGACAGAGGGTCTTGAGGATCTGCGTGCCGCTGTTGATGCTGTCAGTGACAAGCTGGGCCGCCGTCTGAAATTCCTGGTCGGCAAGCCCGGGCTGGACGGCCATTCCAACGGCGCCGAACAGATCGCGTTTCGCGCCCGCGACTGCGGCATGGACATTAGTTATGAGGGCATCCGGTTGACCCCCGAAGAAATCGTAACAGCCGCGATCGAGGACCAAGCCCATGTTATCGGCCTGTCAATCCTGTCAGGAAGCCACATACCGCTGGTGCAAGACGTGATGACTCGCTTGCGCGATGCCGGGCTGGACAATATCCCCGTTGTTGTAGGCGGGATTATCCCTGATGAAGATGCTTCAAAACTCAAGGCAATGGGTGTTTCCAAAATCTATACTCCCAAGAATTTTGAGCTTAATGCCATCATGGGAGATATAGTTACCCTGGTCGATCCGCAAAACATGGCGGCAGAATAACACTATATAGATACTATAATGTCTATATGTATTGCCTTTCGGTAAAAGATCGATAATTACCAAAAAGGAAGCAAAAGTGGGCCGCTTGTCTGCTTGGATCGATTTTCGGAATGGAGAAGCCAAATGGCGATCAGCCTTGAAAAAATGTCGCGAATGGAACTTCTTGAACTTAGCGACAAGGTGGCAATTGCACTCAAAAATGCAGAGAAACGCGAACGTAAAGAGGCTTTGAAAGCCGCTGAAAAAGCTGCCGCCGAGTTTGGCTTTTCGCTTGCAGAGTTGTCGGGTGTCAGTTCTAAGTCACTTAAAAGCGGAAAGGCAAAAGCCAAGTACAAAAACCCTGCCAACCCCGAACAAACCTGGTCAGGCCGGGGGCGCAAACCGCAATGGGTTCACGACGCTATGAAAGCCGGCGCTGATATTTCGGACTTGGAAATCTGACAGGACTTAACTGAAGAATGACAATTCATATCGGCGCGAAACAAGGTGAAATCGCTGAAACGGTTCTTATGCCCGGTGATCCCTATCGGGCAAAATGGGCAGCGGAAAACTTTCTAGAGAACGCGACTCTGGTCAATAACGTCCGGGGTATGCTGGGGTTCACAGGAACCTGGAAGGGAAACCGGGTTACGATACAAGGCAGCGGCATGGGCATGCCATCCTTGTCGATCTATGCCAACGAGTTGATCCGTGACTATGGCGCAAAAACCCTGATCCGCATTGGATCTTGCGGAGCTATGCAGGAAAGCGTAAAAATCCGCGATGTGATCCTGGCGATGACTTCGACAACGCTCAGCACTCCGTCTCGTGGTATCCTCAAAGAACTGAACTTTGCGCCTTGCGCCGATTGGGGATTGCTTCAAGCGGCCGCACAAGCAGCGGCGGCCAAGGGAACGCCCACCCATATCGGCGGGATATACTCCTCTGACGTATTCTACGACGAACGCCCCGATCTTAACGAACAGATGGTGCGCCACGGCATTCTTGGTGTCGAGATGGAGGCCGCTGAGCTTTACATTCTGGCCGCGCGCCACAACTGCCGGGCGTTGGCCGTTCTGACGGTGTCTGATCACTTGCTGACCGGTAAGGCTTTGTCCTCGTCAGAACGCGAAAGCAGTTTCGGCGACATGGTCGAGATCGCCCTGCACTCAGCTTTTCCGGACAATGACTGAATAAACAGGGCGCAGTTAGCGCCCTGCCCTTCTATTTCCCATTTAAGCAAATAGTGGGCGCATCCTCGCCCTTGTGCTGCGCGCCGCAATAGGCGCATTTCCAAACGCCTTCCTTACGATGCTGCCGCCATCTGCAATCGCGCGTCAAAGAAGACGTCCGCGACCGCCAAAAGAAATAGGCGAATACTCCGGCGGCCAGCAGTAGCAACAAGATGGGCATTTCTATCTGTTGCCCAACCCAACCGCGATTTCAAGCGTCAGGCCGCGTTTGCGTATTCAAACAGCTCAGGCTCACGAGCATCTGATTTCGCTGCGGGTTCTGGCGTGTAGTAGGCCCAAGCCTGTTCCAGCAATTCCAGCGCTTCGGCTGCTTTTGTTTTGGAGGTTTGTTTTTCCATCGGAGCGATCCCGTTTCGGTTCAATCACTCCTCCCTGCACGCAAGATAGTCACGTTCAGGGCTGGCAACATCGCATAGTTTTGCAACCTCGCCATGCACTTGCCGCAAAACGGCAAGTGCTTTTTTGGGAACTTAGATTGAGCGGTCGACCATCATCTTCTTGATTTCAGCGATCGCCTTGGCCGGGTTCAGACCTTTCGGACAGGTCTTGGCGCAGTTCATGATCGTGTGGCACCGATACAGCTTGAAAGGGTCTTCAAGTTCATCCAGACGCTCACCCGTGGCTTCATCCCGACTGTCGATGATCCAGCGATAGGCGTGCAGCAACGCTGCGGGCCCTAGATAGCGGTCGCCGTTCCACCAATAACTCGGGCATGAAGTCGAGCAGCTAGCGCACATCACACATTCATACAGACCATCGAGTTTCTTGCGGTCCTCAATAGACTGCTTCCACTCTTTCGCCGGGCGGTTGGTTTTGGTTTCCAACCACGGCATGATCGACGCGTGCTGCGCATAGAAATGCGTCAGGTCCGGGATCAGGTCCTTGACCACTGGCATGTGCGGCAGCGGATAGATCTTCACGTCGCCTTTGATTTCATCCATGCCATAGATACAGGCCAGCGTGTTGATCCCGTCGATATTCATCGCGCAGGACCCGCAGATGCCTTCGCGACATGATCGGCGGAAGGTCAGGGTCGGGTCGATCTCATTCTTGATCTTGATCAGTGCGTCCAGAACCATCGGGCCACAGCTGTCCATATCGACAAAATAGGTGTCGAGCTGTGGGTTTTTGCCGTCATCCGGGTTCCAGCGATAAATCTGGAACTTACGAACATTCTTGGCACCCTCAGGCTTGGGCCAGGTTTTCCCCGTCGTAATCCGTGAATTCTTGGGGAGGGTCAGTTGTACCATATGTTCCTCTCCTTAGAACGTCCGCGCCTTGGGCGCGATTTTCTTGAGGCTGATGCCACCTTCGTCTTCGGTGGTCAGCGGGTCGACAATGACCGGGCGATAGCTGAGTTCAACCTTGTTGCCCTCAACCCGGCTGACGGTGTGAACGCGCCAGTTTTCATCGTCACGTTCGGTGTAGTCTTCGTGCGCGTGCGCGCCGCGAGATTCCTTGCGCGCCTCAGCTCCGACAATGGTGGCCAGCGCGCTTGGCATCAGGTTGGTCAGTTCCAGCGTTTCCATAAGGTCACTGTTCCAGACCAACGAGCGGTCGCTGACCTTTAGGTCGTCCATCTTGGCGGCAATCGCCGTCATCTTTTCTACACCTTCAGCCATGGTCTTGGCGGTCCGGAATACGGCGGCGTCCTCTTGCATGGTTCGCTGCATCTCAAGCCGCAGATCGGCGGTCGGAACGGCTCCGCTTGCGTTCCGCACCGCGTCAAAGCGATCAAAGGCCTTGTCGACCGACGCCTGGTTCAGAACCGGGTTCGGAGCCTTCGCATCCACAACCTCACCTGCGCGGATCGCCGCCGCGCGTCCGAACACGACAAGGTCGATCAGCGAGTTCGAACCCAGACGGTTCGCACCATGGACCGAGGCGCAGCCAGCCTCACCCACGGCCATAAGGCCGGGGACAACGGCTGTCGGGTTGTCGGCCGTCGGGTTCAGAACCTCGCCCCAATAGTTGGTCGGGATACCGCCCATATTATAGTGCACGGTCGGCAGAACCGGGATCGGTTCCTTGGTCACATCGACGCCCGCAAACACGCGTGCCGATTCCGAAATGCCCGGCAGACGTTCCGCCAACGCTTCGGCTGGCAGGTGGCTGAGGTTAAGGTGGATATGATCGCCACTCTCACCGTGACCCCGGCCTTCGCGGATTTCCATAGTCATCGAGCGCGAGACATAGTCGCGCGGCGCGAGGTCCTTGTACTGGGGCGCATAACGCTCCATGAACCGTTCACCTTCCGAGTTGGTCAGGTAACCGCCTTCGCCGCGCGCGCCTTCGGTGATCAGGCAGCCCGAACCGTAGATGCCGGTCGGGTGGAACTGAACGAATTCCATGTCCTGCAGCGCCAGACCCGCACGGGCCACCATGCCGCCACCGTCGCCGGTGCAGGTATGGGCGGAGGTTGCGCTGAAATAGGCGCGGCCATACCCGCCGGTCGCCAGCACCACCATCTTTGCGTTGAAGACATGCATCGTGCCGTCGTCCAGCTTCCAGCAGACGACACCCTCACACTGACCATCGTCTGACATGATCAGGTCGATGGCGAAGTATTCGATGTAAAACTCGGCGTTGTTCTTCAGCGACTGCCCGTAAAGCGTATGCAGGATCGCATGACCCGTCCGGTCCGCGGCGGCACAGGTACGCTGAACTGCGGGACCTTCCCCAAACTCAGTCGTGTGGCCACCGAAAGGGCGCTGATAGATCTTGCCTTCTTCGGTCCGGCTGAACGGCACGCCGTAATGTTCAAGCTCATAAACCGCCTTGGGAGCTTCGCGGGCGAGGTATTCCATTGCATCGGTATCGCCCAGCCAGTCCGAGCCTTTGACGGTGTCATACATGTGCCACTGCCAATGGTCCGGGCCCATGTTGGACAGGGATGCCGCGATTCCGCCCTGCGCAGCGACTGTGTGAGAGCGTGTCGGGAACACCTTGGTGACGCAGGCTGTTCGCAAGCCCTGCTCTGCCATGCCAAGCGTTGCACGCAGACCTGCACCACCTGCGCCTACGACAACAACGTCGTATTCGTGGGTTTCATATTCATATGCTGCTGTCATTCTTCTTGTTCCTTATCGCGCGCCGTTAAAGGGCCAGCTTAACCAAGGCGAACAGCCCGGCCGCAATCAGCGTGTAACCCAGAGCCCACATCGCAACGAGAGAGACTTTTTCCATAATTCCGTGAACATAATCCTCGATCGTTTCCTGAGCTTCGTACATCAACTGAAGCATGCCCACTATCAAAGTTAGGGCGGTTACGATCGCCGGGAAGGGGCGGCTGAAATAGGCCACAACCTCTTCGTAGGTGCCACCAAGGCCTGCGCCAAACGTGAATATGAATATCGGAATCAGCACGGTCAGGATCATTGCCCGAACCATCACCTGCCAATGTGTGCGTGTGCCGGATTTTCCTGCGCCCAAACCCTGTGCGCGTTTACGGTCTGTCAGATATCGCATGTGCCGTCTCCTTACACCACAAGCACGGTGATAACGGTGAGGAGGGTCGCGCCAATGAACATGCCCAGACCCAGCTTTTCGGCGACTTTAACGTCAAGGCAGTAGCCGAAATCCCAGAAGACGTGCCGCAGGCGACCCAATGTATGATACCAAAGCGCCCAGGTCGCGACGGTCAGAAGGATATCCCCGAACCAACTGCGCAGAAACCCGTCGATGGCAGCGAACCCGCTTTCCGAGGTCGAAGCGGCCAGCAGCCACCAGACGATCAGGATTGCAACGGCAAATACACCCAAACCCGAAAAACGGACCATGATCGATGACATGGACGTCATCTGCGGGCGGTAAATCATTATATGTGGCGAGAGCGGGCGGTTGCCCCGATTGACATCGGCCATGTCGGCTCCTCTTTCATTGGCTACCGGTGGTTTTACCCTTTTTTGATCCTCTGTCACGTGTTGCTTAGCCAAAAATGGGTAAAATGGGCTCAAAATCGCAGATTTTGGCTTTACGTGATCACACTAAATAAAACCGTGATCACAAAATTCCTGGAATTGTCATAATGTTAGCGTTTTCAGGGGAAAAGCATTGTGATCACGAATCTACTGCGGCTGCTCCAAGGCTGCGGACTGTTGCACAACCTCGCGCAGCAGCTTTTTCCGGATACGTTCAGGGTAGTCCGCAAAACCCGCGGCCGAGACAACAAACGCCCCCTCTCCGACAATCACGTTTTCAAAGAAATAGGCTGTCAGATCCGGTTCGCTTTCTTCGATCGCGATGGCGTTGACCGTCACGCCTCTGCTCCGCAGCGTATTGTGTAGTTCGGATGGCTCTATGCCTTCGTTTGAGACCCCATCGCCCGAAATGTCTATCAGGTGGCGTTTACAGTCTGACACGGCATCAAAACTGGACATCGTCATCTCAAGTGCTTCACCAATGGCCGTGGAAAAGTTGCGCCAGACTCTGGGATCGCTGGCGACCTGAGCGGCAAAACGTTCAAGCGCGTCAAAGCTGTCGATCCTGGTCCATGGGATCGTCACTTTCTGGCGCGACGATCCGGTCCATTGCACAAGCATCAAATGAGCCTGCCCGCGCACCAATGCTTCAGACACAAGCGGATCACGCAACCCCTCGGCCAATCCGTCCATCTGAATCCGGTATTCTTTTGTGTCGACCGATCCCGATACATCCACGGCCAATGCCAAAGCCAGATCGCACGCCAGCACAGGCGGCGTCAGAAACAGGCAAGCAAGAAGGGAGCGCAGCAGGACCATAGCCGCAGCCTAGCACGAATAGGGCAGGCTGTGATCACATGAGTGTGCCTCGCCCTCAGACCGGCATCAGAGCCCAATAATCAAGGTCAAGCAGGACATTTGGCTGATACCGACCGTCTTCGTTTTTCAAAACAAACGGCTCACCGCCTTTGGTTGCAACCAATCGCAAGCGCATGGCCCCAATGCCCGGAACTGTCGTTTCCGCCTTGTCCAGAACTTCGGACCAGGCCTTGATCGTATCGCCGGCAAAACAAGGGTTGGCATGCGCCCCGCCGTTCAGACCCACGATCATCTGCGCATTTGCGAGCCCATTGAACGACAAGGCCCGCGCCATCGAAATCACGTGTCCACCATAGATCAGACGGCCATCGGGTCGGAACGTCAGGTCAAAATGTACTTTTGCCGTGTTTTGCCAGAGACGCGTGGCCAGCATATGCTCAGCCTCTTCCACAGTTACGCCATCGACATGATCAATGGTTTCGCCAATTTCATAGTCACCCCAGCGATGTCCCTCGCCCGATTGAACAAAGTTGTAATTCGAGAAATCCAACCCCGATGGTACCACCAGATCCTGCGGATCAAGCGCCTTTTTCAGATCCGGAACAACGGCTTCGGGTGCAGGGGCGTCAAGGTTCGATTTGCGCACCATAACCCAGCGTACATACTCGATCACAACCTCGTCGCGCTGGTTAAAGCCACGCGTGCGGACCCACACCACCCCGGTCTTACCATTCGAGTTCTGTTTGACGCCGATTACCTCAGACTCCGCGCGCAGCGTGTCACCGGGATAGACCGGCTTTAGCCACCGCCCTTCGGCATAGCCCAGATTTGCCACCGCGTTCAGCGAGATATCAGGTACGGTTTTGCCAAAAACCACGTGGAACGCGGCCAGATCGTCAATCGGGCTTTTCGGCAGACCACAGTTCCGGGCGAACTCATCCGAGGAATAGAGCGCATGCCGCGCGGGATACAACGCATGATACAACGCGCGCTCTCCATTGGTTACGGTGCGTGGCACAGCATGGTGCAGCACCTGCCCGACTGAGTAATCCTCGAAAAAGCGGCCCGGATTGGTTTTTGCCATCATTGTTGTCCCAGTTTCATGTCGGGTGAATAGTCCGTAGTGACCTCTTTGATCACGGCCTGCGCGCATCGCATCATACGGCTAGATTCGTCAAAGGCGTATGAAGGGTCGCCATACAGCTCCCACCCTTTGGCCAGCGCGTCCGAGACCTTGTGGCAGAAGGCTGAGGTGTCTTCCGCAGTCAGCAGCCGGTAGAGTTTTGCCATTGCATCAGCTCCTTACGACGGAAATGGCCAAGGGCCAACCAGCCCGTGGATGTAACCGATGATGCCCAACAGCACGATCGAGCCAGCAAAGAATATCGCGTCCTTGCCATAAGTGCCGGGTTCGCCGGGCATCCATTCAGGCTCGGCGCGGTTGATGACAATCACCTCGACCACCGCCCAGGCCAGCAAGCCGCCGAACAGGATGATCGAGGCCAGATCGCCATTGACCAAAAGATGCGCGAAAGCCCACAGCTTGAACCCGCCCAGCATCGGGTGGCGGAGCTTGTGCAGCAAGCGGCCTTTGGTTCCGGCCGGGCTCATCAGATAGATCGCGATCAGCACCAAAAGGTTGTTGATGTGGATCATGAATGCCGGTGGCGCCCAGACATAAATGAAATCGGTCATGCGATAGCCGAAGATCATCAACAGGATTGCTGCAACCAGTGACAGGGCCACCGCGCCTTTGCCCGCATCGCCCATCGCTGCACGTTGCGTTGGCATTATGCGTTTGAAAAGATGTGCGGCCCACCACAGTGCCACCCCAAGGATCAGAAGAAAAAAGCCCATGCTGGCTTACCCCGCTTGCAAAGCTGAAATCGCCTCTGCTTTTGCCAGAATTTCGCGGGCTGTTACAACATGCAGATTTTCAACAATCTTCCCATCGACCACTGCGACACCCTGACCCTGCGCCTCGGTCTCTTCAAACGCAGCAATCTGGCGGCGCGCCAGATCAATCTCGGCCTGCGATGGCGCAAAAGCCGCGTTGGCGATGTCGACCTGCGCCGGGTGAATCAGAGTCTTGCCATCAAAACCCATATCGCGGCCCTGCTCACATTCAGCCGCCAGACCATCGTTGTCTTTGAACGCATTGTATACCCCGTCGACGATGGTCAGCCCCTCGGCCTTGGCGGCCAGCAGGCATAAACCCAATGAGGTCATCAGCGGCAGGCGGTCGGCGCGGAACCGGGTTTGCAGGTCTTTGGCCAGATCATTTGTGCCCATCACAAAGCCTGTCATCAGCGGATGAGCCGCAATCTCAGCCGCATTCAGCATACCGCGCGGCGTTTCCATCATCGCCCAGACCGGCTTGTCACCTGTGATGGCAGCAAGGGCATCCACGTCAGCGGCTGCGTTCACCTTGGGTAGCAACACAACATCAGCGTTCATATCACGGACCGCCTCGGCATCGGCCCGGCCCCATTCTGTATCCAGGCCGTTGATGCGTACGATCTTGACGCGTTCACCGTAGCCACCAGCCGCCAGCGCCGCACTCAGCGTTTGGCGCGCATTTGCCTTTTCCTCAGCGGCCACCGCGTCTTCGAGATCAAAGATGATTGCATCCACCGGCAATGTGCGCGCTTTGTCCAGTGCCCGCTCGCGTGAGCCGGGGATGTACAAAACTGAGCGATAGGGGCGCTGACGGGCGTCCATTGGCCTCTCCCTTTGAAACAAAATTGCGCGAAATGGGGCATTATTTTCCGGAAAGTTCAAGGGCAAAATCGCCGCAACGCAGCATGAGCGCCGCAACGTGCGTAGGCTTAACCTAATTTGGGTCAGCCGACGCCAAGCTGAAGGTCAGATGGAAACAGGAGGTTATACAGATGAAAGACATGCTGATCAAGTTGACGATGGGCCTTGGTATCATGGTGCTGGCCGCACAGCAGGTACAGGCCCGCACCTGCGCCCCACGCGATGAAATGGTGAAACGACTGGCAGGCAAATATGGCGAAACGCGCCACGCCATCGGACTCGCGCGGCAAGGTGCGATAATGGAGCTTTTTGCTTCGGATCAGACTGGCAGCTGGACGATCACGGTAACGCTGCCGGACGGAACAAGCTGCCTGGTCGCAGCGGGTGGGGACTATGAGGCGATCACAGAAGCCCTTCCACCCAATATCTAAGTCAAGGCATCCCAGATCAGTTTGCTGCCAGTAATGATCAGCAATACGTAGGCAATGCCAAAAAACAGCCGTTCGGACAGCATGAAATGCGCCCGGACGCCCAGCCAGGCACCCAGCAATGCAAAAGGTGTCAGCAGCAGATCAGCCCATGCCGTGTGCCAGGTGAACATACCGAGAAAGGCGTAGGGAACGAATTTCGAGATGTTGATGACCCAGAAGACCAGCACGGTGGATGCCTGGAATTCGGTCTTCGTCAAGCGCTGCGACAGCAGATAGACAGCGGCAGGCGGCCCGCCGGCATGACTGACAAAACTGGTAAACCCGGCGACCAGCCCGGCAAACAACCCGGCAGTTGGCGGCAGTCTTTTTTCAAACCCCCGGATCAGGCCTTTGCTCTGGGCGAAATGCCAGACTACGAATCCGACCGAGATTCCGCCAATCAGCAAACGCAGCAGGTCATCATCGGTCGCGCGGTAGAGCCAAGCGCCCAGCGCGACCCCAGGGACCGCACCCAAAATCAACAAGCGCGAGTCAGGCCAGCTCCAGCGTTTCCAATACGGGCCAAGGGTCGCCACATCTATGACCATCAGTATGGGCAGCATCAGTGCAAGCGCCTGCCCCGGCTCAAGTATCAGCGCCAGAATCGACGACGACGCAAAAGCCACGCCTGACCCGAACCCGCCCTTCGAGATGCCCGCAAAGATCACCGCCGGAATTGCGACGGCAAAAAACATCAGGTTCAGTTCGAACATGCGGCATCCCGTATATTGGCTTGTCTAAAAAGCCGTTTAGCGCAATCGGCGCGCCCGGTGCAAACTGTATGCGGTTGCATGCCGCGCTGCATAACCCTTGCGCGAACGCCATTTACCGACTAGCACAACCGCGACTTCAAAACCGACCGGAGACAATCCAAATGGCCAGACCCAAGATCGCGCTGATCGGCGCAGGTCAGATCGGCGGCACGCTCGCCCACCTCACAGCAATGAAAGAACTGGGTGATGTCGTCCTGTTCGACATCGCCGAAGGCATCCCCGAAGGCAAAGCGCTCGATATCGCTGAGTCCGGGCCCTCCGAGGGCTTTGATGCCAAGCTGAAAGGCACCCAGTCCTATGAGGATATCGCAGGTGCCGATGTCTGCATCGTGACCGCTGGCGTACCGCGCAAACCGGGTATGAGCCGTGACGATCTGCTGGGGATCAACCTGAAAGTCATGAAATCCGTCGGTGAAGGCATCGCCGCCCACGCGCCTGACGCCTTCGTCATCTGCATTACCAACCCGCTGGACGCGATGGTCTGGGCGCTGCGCGAATTCTCTGGCCTGCCGCACAATAAGGTCTGTGGCATGGCTGGCGTCCTGGACTCGGCCCGGTTCCGGCACTTCCTGGCCGAAGAATTTGGCGTCTCCATGAAAGACGTCACGGCCTTCGTTCTGGGCGGCCACGGTGATACCATGGTACCGTCGGTTCGCTATTCGACCGTTGCGGGTATCCCGCTGCCCGATCTGGTCAAAATGGGCTGGACCTCGCAAGACAAACTGGACGCGATCGTACAGCGCACCCGCGACGGCGGCGCCGAGATTGTTGGACTGCTGAAAACAGGATCAGCTTTCTACGCCCCGGCAACGTCGGCGATTGAAATGGCTGAGGCCTATCTGAAAGACCAAAAACGCGTCCTACCCTGCGCCGCCTATTGCGATGGCGAGCTGGGTGTTAGCGGCATGTACGTAGGTGTCCCCACCGTAATCGGGGCTGGTGGCATCGAAAAAATCGTCAATATCACCCTGAACGATGAAGAGCAGGCCGGTTTCGACAACTCGGTCAATGCTGTGAAGGGTCTGATCGAAGCTTGCAAAGGCATCGACAACTCGTTGGCATAAGGTCCGGTGTAACCGACTATGAATCTTAATGCGCGTCTTCGGGCGCGCATTTTTTGTCTTGTTGGCCTGTTTGGGCTCTACCACCGGCGCGCGTCTAACATTCTTTCCGTCAACTCTGACAAAATCCGGCATGCATCCGAACCTTGTCGGCGGAATGCAACACGACGCGATCATTTTTTCTCGGGTCGTAACCGCGCTCAGGACTATCGGGTAGGCGATTGTCGCAGGTGTTGATTTGTAGAATCGATGCGGCTGCTCAAATCAATCGGCCCACATCAACGGGCATCTTGTGATCACACCCAAAAAATCTGTGATCACAAAAGTCGAAAATCTTAGCGAAAAAGTGCTAAGGCAGCAAAAAAGCCTTTATATTTCTGCTCTACAGCCGTCTATAACGACTTAATCGTAGTCAGACGGGACAGTTTCGATGAACATTCACGAATATCAGGCCAAGGCTCTTCTTCGCAGCTATGGCGCTCCGGTCTCCGAAGGTCGCGCGGTTTTGCGCGCCGAGGAAGCCAAAACCGCAGCCGGTGAACTGGATGGCCCCCTTTGGGTTGTCAAAGCACAAATTCACGCAGGTGGTCGCGGCAAGGGGTCTTTCAAAGAAACCGATGCTGGTGAAAAGGGCGGTGTCCGTCTGACCAAGTCGGTGGAAGAAGCCGCCGAAGAAGCAAAGAAGATGTTGGGTCGTACTCTGGTCACGCATCAGACCGGCCCCGCAGGCAAGCAGGTCAACCGCATTTATATTGAGGCCGGGTCCGGCATCGAACGCGAATTGTACCTGGCCCTGCTGGTCGATCGTCAGACCAGCCGCATCTCATTCGTCTGCTCGACTGAGGGCGGCATGGACATTGAAGAGGTTGCTGCTGCCACGCCCGAAAAAATCCTGTCCTTTTCGGTCGACCCTGCGACCGGCTATCAAGCCTATCACGGCCGCCGCATCGCCTTTTCGCTGGGACTGGAAGGCGCGCAGGTCAAGCAATGCGTTAAACTGATGAGCCAGCTTTACGCCGCCTTCGTCGAGAAGGATATGGAGATGCTGGAGATTAACCCGCTGATCATTTCGGACAAAGGTGATCTGAAAGTGCTGGACGCCAAGGTCGGCTTTGACGGCAACGCGGTCTACCGCCACCCCGACATCGCCGAACTGCGCGACGAGACCGAGGAAGACCCCAAGGAACTGGAAGCCAGCAAATACGACCTGAACTACATCGCGCTGGATGGTGAGATCGGCTGCATGGTCAACGGCGCCGGCCTGGCGATGGCCACCATGGACATCATCAAACTCTATGGGGCCGAGCCTGCCAACTTCCTCGACGTGGGCGGCGGTGCGACCAAAGAGAAAGTGACCGAGGCGTTCAAGATCATCACCTCGGACCCGCAAGTCAAAGGCATTCTGGTCAACATCTTCGGCGGCATCATGCGCTGTGACGTCATCGCCGAGGGCGTGGTCGCTGCGGTGAAAGAGGTCGGCCTGCAGGTTCCGCTGGTCGTGCGTCTGGAAGGCACGAATGTCGAGAAAGGCAAAGAGATCATCAACACCTCTGGCCTGGACGTGATCGCGGCGGACAACCTGAAAGACGGTGCCGAGAAGATCGTGAAAGCGGTTAAGGGTTGATTTCCGAAAAGCCGGTTCATTTCTCGGGGTCCGAAGGAAGTGTGTGATGCGTAGCGGTGTTAGGAATGCGTTCGAGTGCAAGAGCTGGGCGGGGCGAAATACCCCTCGCTCGGGCAATGGCTCAACGCTTGAAGCAACTGCGCCGCTTCGTCTTGCCCTTCCAGGGATTTTTGAGCGGTACAAGGTGAAGACATTCCTTGACGCGCCTTGTGGTGACTGGACCTGGATGCAGGAAGTGGACCTGACCGGCTTGAACTACATCGGCGGAGATATATCCCTCGAACTGGTTCAGTCTGTTCAGGAACAGCATACAGCACCGGGTCGCGAGTTTGTTCATCTGGACATTACCTCCGACCCCTTGCCCCGAGCTGACTTGATGATGTGTCGGGATTGCCTGTTTCACCTGAAATGGTGGCTGCGGTGGGCGTTTTTTGAAAACTTCGTCAAAAGCGAGACACCTTATCTGCTGACTACGATGCACCATGTGCCCGTTAACGAGCGATTGAAAAACAACGCAGGCTTCAAAAGGTTCAACCCTTGTGTTGCGCCTTTCAATTTCTCGGATCCGATCGAAAAAATCGAGGAAACGGGCGAGATTAATATCGACCCTGACTTCCTTCAATCGGCAGAGGGGAAAGACCAGCGTTCGTTAGGCATATGGTCCAGAGACCAAGTTATTGACGCATTGGACCGGCATCAGAATGGCTCATGAAACACAGAATACGCGAATTGCGACACCGGTGAATTCGATTATCGGCGCGCTCACACTAATCAAAATGGAGGCCTAAAATGGCAGTCCTCATCGACGAAAATACCAAAGTGATCTGTCAGGGCTTCACCGGCTCGCAGGGAACATTCCACTCCGAACAGGCCATCGCCTATGGCACCAAGATGGTCGGCGGCGTGACCCCCGGCAAAGGCGGGATGGAGCACCTGGGCCTGCCCGTGTTCAATTCGGTCCACGAAGCCAAGCATGTGACCGAAGCCAATGCCAGCGTGATCTACGTACCGCCTCCCTTTGCGGCCGACTCGATCCTCGAAGCGATTGATGCCGAGATGGAAGTGATCGTGGCAATCACCGAAGGCATCCCGGTGCTGGATATGATGAAAGTGAAGCGCGCGCTGGAAGGCAGCAAATCGCGCCTGATCGGCCCGAACTGCCCCGGTGTCATCACGCCCGACGCCTGCAAGATCGGCATCATGCCCGGCCACATCCACAAGCGCGGCTCGGTCGGCGTTGTGTCGCGCTCGGGTACCCTGACCTATGAGGCCGTCAAGCAGACCACTGATGTGGGTCTGGGCCAGTCCACTTGTGTTGGCATCGGTGGCGACCCGATCAAAGGCACCGAGCATATCGACGTGCTGGAATGGTTCCTGGCCGATGACGAAACCCACTCGATCATCATGATCGGTGAGATCGGAGGCTCGGCCGAAGAAGAAGCCGCGCAGTTCTTGGCGGATGAGGCCAAGAAGGGCCGCAAAAAGCCGGTTGCCGGTTTCATCGCAGGCCGCACGGCCCCTCCGGGCCGCCGCATGGGCCACGCGGGCGCAATCGTCGCCGGCGGCAAAGGCGGCGCCGAGGACAAGATCGAAGCCATGCGCTCGGCCGGTATCGTCGTGGCCGAAAGCCCGGCAACGCTGGGTGAGGCTGTGCTGGAAGCGATAGGGTAATCGAAGTCGTCGAAAGCTATGAAAGCCAGCGCTACACACCTTCTTACTTTTTCCGGGCGGGCATCCCGCTCGGACTACTGGAAGTACGCGGTGCCGATACTGGTTGTATTGGCGGGCACTATAGCTTTCGATTTGTTCGTCCTTGACCCAGTTGCGTACAAACGTGAAACCATTACGACTGACTTGTTCACTGGCGAAAAATCACGTGAAGTTTCTACGGTGATCCACTACGGCCCTGGAACACTGAGCTTCGTTGTTTCCCTTGTGCTGCTTATCCCTTTCTCCTCAGTTTTAGTTCGCAGAGTACATGATATCGGTTTTCCTGCATGGTACGCTTGGCTGGCACTTTTCCTAGCGTTTTTCTTCGGACCTGCTTTGACGTTCTTCGCGGGTCTTCTGGGCATGATCTCAATTCCCTTGGCCCTGATTGTTGCGTTCTTTTTGGGCGTACCACAGCTCATACTTACATTGCTTGCATTTCTAGTAATCATCTTGTGGGGAACGACCCCATCAGAACCCGGGTTAAATGAGTACGGACCAAACCCTTTGGAGGCCAAACAATGACCTTCTCCGACGCCATCCGCACCTGTTTCGCCAAGTTCTTCACCTTCTCAGGGAGAGCCTCGCGGCCCGAATATTGGTTCTTTTTCCTTTTCATCGTGATCTGGAGCTTAATCGCCGGGATCATCGACTGGCAGTTCTTCACGCAAGTCTCGGTCAGCCAGAGCGATGAGGTGAAATCCGTCACCGCCACGTCCTCACAACCTGTACAAAGCATCGTCAGCCTGATTGTGTTCTTTCCGCATCTGGCCGTCGCGTGGCGGCGGATGCATGATACCGGGCGCAGCGGGCTTTATGCGTTGTTACCGATCCTGCTGATCCTCGGGGCAGGTGCCGTTCTGTTCTTCGGCATCGGCCTTGCATCCAGTTTCCAGCATGGCGGCAATCTGGACATCCTGTTCACCCGTGCCACTTTGCTGCTCGTCATTCCGACACTGCTTGTTCTGTTTGTGTCACCCCTTCTGGTCCTGTGGTGGCTCTCCCGCCCCAGCCAGCCAGGCACCAACCAATACGGTCCCAACCCACATGAGGTAGCCCAATGACCGAACATACGCCTAATTCCGCATTTCACGCCTCTAGCTTTATGCAGGGGCACAATGCCGAGTATCTGGAGCAGCTTTATGCCCAGTACACCAAGAACCCCGGTGCGGTAGACGCCGCCTGGGCCGAGTTCTTCAAGGCCATGGGCGACGCCACGCCGGACGTTCAGAAAGAGGCCGAGGGGCCGTCCTGGGCGCGGACCGACTGGCCGCCGATGCCCGCTGATGACCTGACCGGAGCGCTGACTGGTGAATGGTCAGAGATTGACGCCAAGGCGGCGGGCAAGAAGATCAAGGAAAAGGCTGCGGACAAGGGCGTTGAGGTCAGCGACGACCAGGTCAAACGCGCCGTTCTGGACAGTCTGCGCGCGCTGATGCTGATCCGGGCCTATCGTATCCGGGGTCATCTGGCTGCCGATCTTGACCCGCTGGGCATGCGAGCCGCCAGTACGCATCCTGAGCTGGATCCCAAAACCTATGGCTTCACCGAGGCCGACATGGACCGGCCAATTTTTATCGACAACGTTCTGGGCCTTCAAATGGCAAGCATGCGCCAGATCGTCGAGATCGTGAAACGCACTTATTGCGGCACATTCGCGCTGCAATACATGCATATCTCGGACCCCGAACAGGCCGCCTGGCTGAAGGAACGGATCGAAGGCTATGGCAAGGAAATCCAGTTCACCAAGGAAGGCCGCAAGGCCATTCTGAACAAGATGGTCGAGGCCGAGGGATTTGAGAAATTCCTGCACGTCAAATACATGGGCACCAAACGCTTTGGTCTTGACGGTGGTGAGGCGCTGATCCCTGCGATGGAACAGATCATCAAGCGTGGCGGTGCCTTGGGCATAAGGGACATCGTCATTGGTATGCCCCACCGGGGGCGTCTGAACATCCTTGCCAATGTGATGCGTAAACCCTATCGCGCGATCTTCAACGAATTCCAGGGCGGCAGCTTCAAACCCGAAGACGTGGATGGGTCGGGCGACGTGAAATACCACCTCGGCGCCTCCAGTGATCGAGAGTTTGACGGCAACAGCGTGCACCTTTCGCTAACCGCGAACCCTTCGCATCTTGAGGCCGTGAACCCTGTGGTGCTGGGCAAGGTCCGTGCCAAGCAGGACCAACTGAACGATACTGATCGTACCGCGGTGATGGGCATCCTCCTGCACGGTGACGCAGCTTTTGCCGGTCAAGGTGTTGTGGCCGAAGGCTTTGGTCTGTCGGGTCTGCGCGGTCACAGAACCGGCGGCACCATGCATATCGTGGTGAACAACCAGATTGGCTTTACCACCGCACCGCATTTCTCGCGGTCTTCTCCGTATCCGACGGATATCGCGCTAATGGTCGAGGCACCGATTTTCCACGTGAACGGCGATGACCCCGAAGCGGTGGTGCACGCAGCCAAGGTTGCGACCGAGTTCCGCCAGAAGTTCCACAAGGACGTGGTCATCGACATCTTCTGCTATCGCCGGTTTGGTCACAACGAGGGCGATGAGCCCATGTTTACCAACCCCATCATGTACAAGAAGATCAAGACTCATAAGACCACGCTGTCGTTGTATACTGAGCGTTTGGTCCAAGACGGCCTGATCCCGGAAGGTGAGATCGAGGACATGAAAGCCGCCTTCCAGGCGCATCTGAACGATGAGTTCGACGCCGGCAAGGATTACAAGCCGAACAAGGCGGACTGGTTGGATGGGCGTTGGTCGCATCTGAACAAAAACAAAGAGGAATATGTCCGCGGTGAAACTGCAATCTCGCCCGAGACATTCGCCGAAGTCGGCAAGGCCCTGACGCATGCGCCCGCCGATATCGCGGTGCACAAAACCGTCTCGCGCCTGCTGGACCACAAGAAACAGATGTTCGACAGCGGCAAAGGCTTTGATTGGGCAACGGGTGAGGCACTGGCCTTTGGGTCATTGCTGACCGAGGGGTATCCGGTACGCCTGTCCGGGCAGGATGCGACACGCGGTACGTTCAGTCAGCGCCACTCAGGCTTCGTGCACCAGGAAACCGAAGAGCGATATTACCCGCTGAACAACATCCGTGAAGGGCAGTCGAAATACGAAGTGATCGACTCGATGCTCTCGGAATACGCGGTCTTGGGCTTCGAATACGGCTATTCGCTTGCCGAACCCAACGCGCTGACCCTTTGGGAGGCGCAGTTTGGTGACTTTGCCAACGGTGCGCAGATCATGTTTGACCAGTTCATCAGCTCAGGCGAAAGCAAATGGCTGCGTATGTCGGGTCTGGTGACCCTGCTGCCGCACGGGTTCGAAGGTCAAGGCCCCGAACATAGTTCGGCCCGTCTGGAACGCTTCTTGCAGATGTGCGGTCAGGACAACTGGATCGTTGCGAATTGCACGACGCCGGCGAACTACTTCCACATCCTGCGCCGCCAATTGCACCGTACCTTCCGCAAACCGCTGATTCTGGTCACTCCGAAGTCGCTGTTGCGGCACAAGCTGGCAGTCAGCACGGTCGAGGATTTCACCACCGGCTCCAGCTTCCACCGGGTGCTGTGGGACGACGCGCAACAGGGCAACTCGGACACCAAGCTGGTGGCCGACAAGAAGATCAAACGCGTCGTTCTGTGTTCGGGCAAGGTCTATTACGACCTGCTGGAAGAACGCGACGCACGCGGGATCGACGACATCTACCTACTGCGGATCGAGCAATACTATCCGTTCCCGGCGCACTCGCTGATCAACGAGCTTGAGCGTTTTAAAGGGGCCGAGATGGTCTGGTGTCAGGAAGAACCCAAGAACCAGGGCGCCTGGACATTTATTGAACCCAATATCGAATGGGTGCTGACCCGCATCGGCGCCAAAAACACAAGGCCGACCTATGTCGGCCGCGCAACCTCGGCTTCGCCCGCGACGGGTCTGGCCAGCCAACACAAAGCTCAACAAGAGGCGCTCGTGAACGAAGCGCTGAGCCTCGAAGGAAAGTAAACGATGACCATAGAAGTTCGTGTTCCCACGCTTGGCGAATCCGTCACCGAAGCCACGGTTGCGACCTGGTTCAAGAAACCTGGTGATGCCGTGGCTGTGGATGAGATGCTCTGTGAGCTTGAGACTGACAAAGTAACGGTTGAGGTCCCGGCCCCGGCTGCCGGTGTCATGGGTGAAATCGTCGCCGCCGAGGGTGAAACCGTTGGTGTTGACGCCTTGCTTGCGACTATTGCCGCAGGCGAAGGTGCAGCTCCGGCACCGGCCGCTGCCGCCGCTGAACCCGCACCTAAGCCCGCACCGGATGCTGGCGCTGGCAGTGTCGACGTGATGGTTCCCACCTTGGGCGAGTCGGTCACCGAGGCCACGGTATCCACGTGGTTCAAGCAGGTGGGCGACGCAGTGGCGCAAGACGAAATGCTCTGCGAGCTTGAAACTGACAAGGTCTCCGTCGAAGTTCCAGCGCCTGCCGCAGGCGTTCTGTCCGAAATCGTCGCGCCCGAAGGCACGACCGTGGATGCAACGGCCAAGCTGGCCGTGATCTCGGGCGCGGGCGCTGCAACGGCCCCCGCCGCGGCTCCGGCAGCTGCTGCAGCAGCACCGGCCGCAGCAACTGCGGGTAAAGACGTAGCCAACGCACCTTCGGCCGAAAAAGCGATGGCCGAGGCTGGTCTGAGTGCTGATCAGGTTACCGGCACCGGTCGCGATGGCCGCATCATGAAGGAAGACGTGGCCAAGGCGGTCGCAACTGCTGCTGCGCCTGCGCCCGCACCGGCTCCCGCTCCGGCCGCCGCGCCACGCGCGCCGGTTCCTGCGGATGACGCTGCGCGCGAAGAACGCGTCAAGATGACCCGTCTGCGCCAAACCATCGCCAAGCGCCTGAAAGACAGCCAGAACACCGCCGCGATGCTGACCACCTATAACGAGGTGGACATGACCGAGGTGATGGCCCTGCGCAGCCAGTACAAGGACCAGTTCGAGAAGAAACACGGCGTGCGCCTGGGCTTTATGTCCTTCTTCACCAAGGCGTGCTGCCATGCGCTGAAGGAAGTGCCCGAGGTCAATGCCGAGATCGACGGCACCGACATCGTCTATAAGAACTTTGTCCATATGGGCGTGGCCGCGGGTACACCGACTGGCCTTGTGGTTCCGGTTATTCGCGACGCGGACTCGATGTCCTTTGCCGCGATCGAGAAGGCCATCGCCGAGAAAGGCAAACGCGCCCGCGACGGTAAACTGTCGATGGCCGAGATGCAGGGAGGGACCTTCACCATCTCAAACGGTGGCGTCTATGGCTCGCTGATGTCTTCCCCCATCCTGAACCCCCCGCAGTCGGGTATTCTGGGCATGCACAAGATCCAGGATCGTCCGATGGCAATCAACGGTCAGGTTGTAATCCGTCCGATGATGTATCTGGCGCTGTCATATGACCACCGGATCGTGGACGGTAAGGGCGCGGTGACCTTCCTTGTCCGCGTAAAAGAGGCGCTGGAAGATCCACGCCGCCTGTTGATGGACCTGTAATCATGGCAACGCATGTGCTCTGGCAAGCTGATGTGGCGGATTTCGATGCCTGGCTGAAGGTGTTCCGCGAGGATGCGGCAGTGCGGAAATCTGCCGGAATTCACGACCTTCACGTCTGGCGCGATCCTGCGCGGCGCGATCACGCCGTTGCCCTGTTCGAGATCTCGGATCTAGATCGGGCCACGGCTTTTCTCGAATCCGAGGAACTTGCCATGCATCACGAACGCGGCGGCGTCGCGCATATTCAGGTCAAAGTTCTTTCGCCCGAGTAGGCATGATGCCCTGTGTACGTGACATATTCCAATTGACTGGCGGCGTCCGCGCCGCCACACCCCGGCAGGGTCTACAACTGCGATCTGCGTTGAACTTTTACTGTAGGAACCCCCGCTCATTCGGAGATCGCACCACATGACCCCCGAACTTATCGCATTGACCTTGGCCGCATTGTTACAGGTCGTGCAATATGCCCTGATGGCGATACCCGCGAATATCGAACTGGGACCGGGTAAAACCATGTCCCCGCGCGACCGCTCGCGTCTGAAAGGATCGCTGGAAGACCAGTTATCGGATGAGACTGGCCGTTTATACCGTGCGCTGAACAATCATTTCGAAGGATTAATCCTGTTCACGATAGCCTGCACTGTCGTCACGGTCGCAGATGCGGGCACTGGATTTACCGCGACCTGCGCATGGATCTATCTGATCGCCCGCATACTCTACGTACCGGCGTATTTTTTTGGCTTGTCGCCCTGGCGCAGCCTCATCTGGTTCGCCGGTTTTCTCGCAACAACTTTCATGCTTTTGGCGGTGCTTTTTTGACACCGCCAGTTTACAGCCTGTGCGCAGGTGGTGTCTGCTCTGCCACAGCCCGACTACTCAAGGAGACCTTTCATGGCAAACTATGACGTCATCGTAATCGGCGCTGGCCCCGGCGGCTATGTCTGCGCTATTCGCTGTGCCCAACTGGGATTGAAAACCGCCGTTGTGGAAGGGCGAGATACGCTGGGCGGCACGTGCCTGAACGTCGGCTGCATCCCGTCCAAGGCGCTGCTGCATGCCAGCCACCAACTGCACGAGGCCGAGCATAACTTTGCCAAGATGGGCCTGAAGGGGAAAAGCCCCTCAGTCGATTGGAAACAGATGCAGGTCTACAAAGACGAAACCATTGAGGGTAATACCAAGGGCATCGAGTTTCTGTTCAAGAAAAACAAGATCGACTGGTTAAAGGGCTGGGGCTCGATCCCCGCTGCAGGTCAGGTCAAAGTGGGTGACGAGATTTACACGGCCAAGGACATCATCATCGCTTCGGGCTCTGAACCAGCTTCGCTGCCGGGCGTTGACGTGGATGAAAAAGTTGTCGTGACCTCGACCGGGGCGCTGTCGCTTGGCAAGGTTCCGAAAAAGATGGTGGTCATTGGCGCGGGCGTGATCGGTCTGGAGCTGGGGTCGGTGTATCAACGTCTTGGCGCTGAAGTCACCGTGATCGAATTCCTCGACGTGATCACGCCGGGCATGGACCCCGAGGTTCAGAAAACGTTCCAGCGTATTCTGAAAAAACAGGGGTTGAACTTTGTCATGGGCGCAGCGGTACAAAAGACCGAAGCGACCAAGACCAAGGCAAAAGTCACATATAAGCTGCGCAAGGATGACAGCGAACACGTGATTGAGGCGGATACCGTTCTGGTCGCCACCGGGCGCAAGCCATTCTCGGACGGTCTTGGGCTTGAGGCACTGGGTGTTGAAATGACCCCGCGCGGCCAGATCAAGGTGGGTTCTGACTGGCAGACAAACGTACCCGGCATCTATGCCATCGGCGACGTCACCGAAGGCCCGATGCTGGCGCATAAGGCCGAAGACGAAGGCATGGCCGCCGCGGAACAGGTCGCCGGAAAACATGGCCACGTCAATTATGGCGTCATTCCGGGGGTAATCTACACCTGGCCCGAGGTCGCCAATGTCGGCGAAACCGAAGAGACCCTGAAAGACCAAGGCCGCGCCTATAAGGTGGGCAAATTCATGTTCATGGGCAACGGTCGCGCCAAGGCGAATTTTGCGGCGGATGGGTTCGTCAAAATTCTGGCTGACACCGAAACCGACCGGATTCTTGGCGCCCACATTATCGGCCCGGCAGCAGGCGATCTGATCCATGAGGTTTGCGTCGCAATGGAGTTCGGCGCGTCAGCCGAAGATCTGGCCCTGACCTGCCATGCGCACCCAACCTATTCCGAAGCGGTACGAGAAGCAGCGCTGGCCTGCGGTGACGGCCCGATCCACAGCTAACTCACTACCCCGCCGGCTAACCGGTCGGCGGGGTCAACCACGCGTCCAGATAGGTCTCTAACCTGTCACTGAATGTGTTGGCCGCATGCAGGGCGCAGAACCTTAGCGACATGGCCTGAATGGCAAAGGCCTGCACCCCTTCTGCAAGAAGTTCAGGCGTTACGTCCTTGCGCACATCTGCTGTTTTAAGCCACATCGCTACAAGGCGAAAGTATCGGTCAAAAAAATGGGCAATCGGTCCTATTTCAGCAACAGCCGTCGCGCCTGAATATTTGATCAACACATCAAATACGTATCGCTCGGATGTCATGAATCTGTGGACTGGCTCCAGCGCGGCTATGATCTCTGATACGGTCTTGGGTGGCGTCCGGGCTTCGGCACTGTCAAGAAACCTATCCAACTTTGCGCCAATCAGAATCTCCATCAGCGCGTCCTTGTCGCGGAAATGCGCGAAGAACGTACCTTTGGCCACACCCGCCGCCTGCACAACGTCTTCGACCCTAAGGGCCTCGTATCCGCCTGTGGTGATCAGGTTTTCCGAGGCTTCGATAAGGCGCGCCCGAGTTTTCAGAGTGCGTTTTTGAATTGTCTTTTGCATAGGTCCAATTTGCATAGTTTTTGACCGTGGTCAAATTTTTTATTGACCGTGGTCATTTTTCTGGTTTACAAAGTGACCACGGTCAATTTTGGAGAATCCTGATGCAACGTAAAAAAATCCTCATCCTTGATGGGCACCCCGCTGAAAGCAGCCTGTCTCGCACTTTCGCTGAAACCTACAAAGACGCCGCCGAAAAGAATGGCCACGATGTCCGAATGGTTCACCTCAGCGAAATGCAGTTCGATCACGACTTTGGTCAGGGCAACTATCAAGACTTCAAACCGCTTGAGCCCGTTTTGGAACAGGTTCTTCAGGACATCGAATGGAGCGACCATCTGGTCCTCACAACGCCGATGTGGTGGGGCGGGTTGCCGGCCAAGCTGAAAGGCTTGATCGACCGGATGTTCATCCCGGGGCGCACCTTCGACACGAGAAACATCAGCAAGCTGGGACTTCCAGCCCCGATGCTGGCAGGTCGTACGGCTCGTGTCATCCTGACGTCTGATACGCCGGGCTGGTTCATGCGGCTGATTTACCGGCAAGCCCTTATTCGGCAGGTCCGCGATCAAATTCTTGGATTTGTCGGCTTCAAACCAACACGTTTCACCTATTTTGCGGGTGCCAGCTATCCAAAGCCCGGCAGTGTCGAGCGCTGGGTTTCACAAGTCGCCAAAATCGGTGCGGCTGCGGTGTAGTTGCACGTGCTACCACATCGTTTTTTCGGCTCTTGCACCCCATTCCGCGTCGTATTGTGCACCGCCTTCCTCACCCCGGCTTACTTCGGCCAGAATTTCGCCAACTGTGGGTAAGGTGGCGCTTTCATCACCTGCGTTCCAGGTCCGCGCGCGCATCAGTGCGCGGGCGCATTGCGTATAGATTTCGGCAATTTCGATGACGACGACCGTGGCGGGTTGTTTGCCGTTTTTTTCAAACCGGGCGCGCAATTCACTGTCCGCAGTCAGGCGCGCTGTACCATTCACCCGGACAACAGTGTTGGAGCCCGGTACCAAAAACATCAGGGCCACGCGCGGGTCACGTACGATATTGCGCAGTGAATCCAACCGGTTGTTGCCGCGCCAATCTGGAAGCGCCAAAGTTTTTGCATCAAGCTCCAGCACGACGGGACCATCATCGCCGCGTGGACTTCCATCCACGCCCTCGGGACCAACGGTGCTGAGAATGCACAACCGCGCGGTCATGATCCACTTGCGATACAGCGGTGTCAGGCTGTGCGCCACCTTCCGTAATGAGGGTGCACCGGGTGTACCGTAAAGACTTTCGAGCGTTTCGATGTCGTCAATGAACTGCATCAGGATCAAACCCCACTTCTCGCATCAGCGCATTGGACCGTGTTTCAATGACGTCCTCCAGCCTCCCGAGGAAATCGTCCCGTGCAACACCGGGCTTGATGGGATCGAGGAAGTCAACAATGGCTAGGCCCGGCTTGCGCAGAACGCCGGTGCGGGGCCAGAACACTCCCGCATTTGTGGCCGTAGGGATACAGGGAAACCCCAGCCCCTCATACAAAATGGCCGTGCCGACCTTATATGGTTTGTGTACGCCGGGCGCGACGCGCGTGCCTTGGGGATAGATTACCAACTGCCCGGGTTCCGTGAATTCCTTAGCGACGTCCTTGACCATCTTGGCCACGGCTACGCCCTTTTTACCCCGATCAACCGGGATACAGCCCAGACGCCGCGCATACATGCCGATGACCGGGGTCCACAGCAATTCTTTCTTCATGATGAATTTGCCGTGGGGTATGGCGTTGAAAATGATGATTATATCCAGAAAGGACTGATGTTTGGCACCGATGACAACTTCGCCTGACGGCACCGCGCCACGCACTTCGGTCCGGATGCCAACCATCCAGCGGGCCAACCACAAGGTCGTACGCGCGTAGGTCTTGCAAGCTTTCAATGCGCCACGCTTGGTGAGCATGGCGTAAGGGGCGAACAGGATGCCCAGAACCAGCATCCAGACGTAGATCACGATCATGAAGATCAATGAGCGTACCCACTGAAACGCGGCGGCCATTACGAAAGCTCCTTCAATTTACGGCTGGCGGCACTCCAGGTTGCCAGAAAGGCAACCGCCGCACCCAATACGGGGATCAGGGCCGGCAACAGCCAGCCATACCCCTGAAATCCCAAACCCGTCAGAAACCCGCCCGCATCCGAGGCTTCGGGCAGCAGCAGCACTCCGGTCATGCCCAGCAGAACGCCGACAACTGCACCAAAGAAAGCCCGGTAGGTAAAGCGCCGGACAAAGGCACGGGCAATAAAGCTGTCACGGGCACCAACCAGACGCAGCACCTCGATAATCTGGGCATTGGCGGCCAGTGAGGCATTTGCTGCCAGCGTGATCATGGCTGCCGTGGCCCCGCCAATCAGCAGGATTGAAACCCAGCCCAGCCGCCGCAGCGACCTTGCGGCCTCTACCAAGGGTTCACGCCAGCGGGTATGATCGTCCAGAACCGCACCGGGAACTTCCGCGCCAAGCCGCAGGCGCAGACCAGCCGCATCCAGTCCCGGCTCACCTTCGATGATCTCAATCAGTTGAGGGATAGGCAGCGTATCCAGCGGTAGATCCGGGCCAAACCAAGGGGAGAGCAGCGCGGCCTGCTCTTCGGTGGTCAACGCGCGCGCAGAAGCTATGCCCGGCGTTTGGCTCAGCAC
Source organism: Ruegeria sp. AWH4_226 (assembly GCF_056159225.1). Lineage (NCBI taxonomy): Bacteria > Pseudomonadati > Pseudomonadota > Alphaproteobacteria > Rhodobacterales > Roseobacteraceae > Ruegeria > Ruegeria sp. AWH4_226. The sequence continues at coordinate 2,234,557 of NZ_JBSWUU010000001.1, forward strand.
TGTCAGGGCCGCCTCGGTCTGCGCGTCCATCTGATCGGCAGGTGCGCTGATGCGCAGGGTGACGGCCCCGGCCAATTCCGTCCCCCAGCGGTCGGCCAACCGCCCCGATGCCAGAGAAAGGGCCAATGCAAACACCGCCAGAAACGCCATAGCGCCTGATACAAACAGGGTCAGATGCGCCGTATACCCAGTTGGCGGAACGACCCGGTCCGCGCGCGTATCCCGTTTCAGCAGGCTTCGGATCATTCCGCTGCTCATAGATCCGCCCCCGCAAGTTGAACCTGACGTTGCGAGATGCGAAGAACCCTTGCCTGCACCTGGCTTTTCGCCGCGCGGATCAGGCTCATGTCATGGGTCGCGATCAACACGGTCTTGCCCATCTTGTTCAATTCGACCAACAGGCGAAGCAGGCGTTGCGACATCTCCCAATCCACGTTTCCGGTTGGTTCATCCGCCAGAACCACGTCCGGCGACAGGATGACCGCGCGGGCCAGTGCAGCACGCTGGCGTTCTCCTCCTGACAATTCCGGCGGATGAGAATCCAATCGGGTGCCCAGCCCCACCCAGGATAGCAACTCGCTCAGGTCTTCGCGCTGGGCGGTGTCGATTTGCCCGGAGACCGTTAGCGGCAACGCCACATTCTCGGCCAGCGTCATGTGATCAAGGAACTGGCAATCCTGATGCACCACACCGATCCGACGGCGCATCAGGGCCATCTGATCCCGATCCAGCCGGGCGATATCCTGCTTGAACACGCTGAGCCGGCCCGTCGTGGGCAACAAAGCGCCGTAGCAGAGTTTAAGTATGGTGGTCTTGCCCGCACCCGACGGGCCGGTCAGAAAGTGAAACGACCCCGGTTGCAACCGTAAAGACACGTCGCTCAGCAGTTCGCCACCGCCATAGGTGTAGCTGAGATTCTCCAGCTCGATCAAAAGGCGCCCCCGTTTTTGTTGTCGCCCTTCTTGCCCGAGCGTGGTTGCGGTTTCAATGCCTGCACCGGGTCGAATCGGTGACACTTACACTGTGAAACCCAAAACACCCTTTGCGGTCAGGTCTTAACGGATTAACATCCCTGAAAAAACTACTATCGGTCGGGGTCCCGGCCAGGAGGCAGCATGCGTCTTACTTGTCCGAATTGCGGTGCCCAGTACGAGGTGCCAGACGAGGTCATCCCGGAAGAGGGCCGCGACGTTCAGTGTTCGAACTGTGAGACGACCTGGTTCCAGCCCAAACACCCAGACCAAACAGCCCCCGCCAAAGACGCACCCGGTGCCAAGGATACGCCGTCCCAGACTGCCGCAACCGAGCCTGATGTGGTGGAACAGGCCTTAGCAGACCAAGCGCAGCCGGACCCGACACCTGCACCCGAACCAGCGATCACAGAAGAACCAGAGGCTACCCCGAAACCAGCGGCTGCAAGCGAACCAGAAACACCACCGGCCACCGGAAAGATCGATCCTGCAGTTGCGAGTATCCTGAAAGAAGAAGCCGAACGCGAGGCGGACCTTCGTGCGCAAGAGGGTGGCGGCCTTGAAACGCAGCCCGATCTGGCCTTGGAGGCGCCCCCCAAGCCCGACCCGGAACGCGCCATAAAAGATCTGACCGCAACGGAGACGGCAAAGGATGCCGGGCAGAAAGATGCCCTGCCGGATGTCGAAGCGATCAACTCCAGCCTGCGTAGCGATGACAGCTTAGCCTCTGACGAAGAACCTGCGCCGCGCAAGTCTGGCGGCGGTTTCACGCGTGGTTTTGCGCTGATGCTGATTGTCGGCGTCATTCTGCTGCTGGTCTATGGCAACGCGCAGCAGATCAGTGAAGCGGTTCCGCAGGCCGAGCCGATCCTGGACCCATACGTATCGCTTGTGGATCAGGCGCGACTTTGGCTTGAGGCGCAGACATCGGGGGCATCGCAGAATTAAACGCCGGGCAGGGTTTAGAAGCGCTCCAACAACCGCTTGAGGTACTCCAGCTCGATCTGTGGGCGTTCCGTCTCACCGGTGCGACGCCGGATTTCATCCAGCAACTCACGCGCGCGACGATAAACGTCTTCACCCTGCAACAGGTTGTCGTCAGTTGCTATCGAGCCGTTTGCGCCGGGGCTGCGTCCCAGCGGATCGCGGCTGTTGGCCTGCATATCACCATCTTGGGTTCCCTGACCGGGCTGGTTCTGCTGGTTCTGCGCCAAAGCTTCACCCAGTGATCGCATGCTTTCACGGAGGGCTTCCATCGCTTCAGATTGGCGATCTATGGCCTCGGCCAGGTCGTCACTGCGCAGGGCTTCTTCAGCACCATCCATTGCCCGACCTGCGCGGCCCAGCGCATCGCGTGCCGCTTCGCCTTCAGGTGTTCCGGCACCGGGCAGATTCTGTTGTTGGCGACCCAGTTCGTCGCGCAGAGCCTGTTGGCGATCAGCCAGAGACTCCTGGCTTGGCTGGCCACCGCCGCCTTCGGCCTGATCAGACCCCTGACCCTGACCGCCTTGGCCTTCGTGGCTTTGGCCGCGGCCCTGACCACCATTGCGGCCTTCGTTGCCTTGGCTTTCACCGGCCTGCGCGCCGGGATTGAACTGTTCTTGCAGATCGCGGAAGGCCTGATCGCTCAGCCCCTGCTGTTCACGCAGGGTTTCGGCCAGTCCCTCCATTGCCTGTTGGCCTTCTGACTGTTGGCCCTGACCCTGGCCCTGGGTGACGCGCATGTTCTCCATCATTTGCTGGAACTCTTCCAGCGCTTGCTGTGCTTCGGCCATGCGGCCCTGTTCCATCAGTTCCTGAATGCGATCCATCATCCGTTGCAGATCATCCTGCGTCATCTGCATGGTTTCGCCATTCTGACCTTGCTGATTTTCGTCGAATTCACCGTTTTCCTGCGCCAGACGCTGCAACTGACGCATGTAATCCTGTGTCGCTTCGCGCAGCTCTTGCATCAACTCGGCGATTTCCTCATCGGTGGCGCCGTTTTTCATGGCTTCGGTCAGACGCTCCTGCGCGCGGCGCATACGCTCCAGCGCATCGGCCAAGGTGCCCTCTTCGATGATGATCGCCAGATCCCACAAAGCCTGTGCAATCTCTTCCTGTTGAGTCTGGGTCAATCCATAGTCATTGAACGTCTCTAACCGTCGAAGCGTGACACGCAGGCGCAGATAGGCCGTGTCCGAGCGAAACACCTCTTCAGGCAGATGCGACACCGCGCGAAGAATCTGCGACACCCGGGTCGCGTTGTCCCGCGTCCAGAGCAGATCGCGGCGTTGTTCGATCACCGCCGCAGCCAATGGATCAAAGAAGCGGCGCGCAGGCAGATCCGTCGTATAAGGCGCGGACTCTCCTTCCTGATCGGCTGCATCCTGTGCCATTAAAGTAATCTTGACCGGAAGATGTGCCCAAGGGTGTTCCGAGAAATCTTCGATCAGATCCTCGGTAAAATCGGAACGGTCGCCGGTTATCGGCATCGGTAGCTGCACCTCGATCCTCTCACGTGGCTCGGGGTCAGACGCCAGGCCATATTGACGGGCAACGGAAGGCAGGTCCAACTCGATCACCGCCGTACCGGACACCACGCCGTAATCGTCAGTGGCGGTAAAGGGCAGCTTCATCTGCCCGCCCGCTTCGGCCTCGGCCGGATCGGTAACAGCGATCTGCGGAGGCGCATCTTCTATGACGCTCAGCGCCCAGTCTCGTCCGGCAGGTCCTTCGATCACCATCTGGCCCGAACGCTCGACCACGAACTCCTGTTCCGGGTCCGCTGCACCTTGTGTGCCCGAAAGCGACGTGGTTTCCGACAAGCTATGCGCGCCCACCTCGCCGTAGAACCGCAATGTGATCCGGCTGCCCTGCGGTATTGAAAGAGTATCACCAGACTGATCCGCCAGATAAAGCGTCGGCAAGCCGGTATAGCGCGGAGGTTCAACCCAACCCTCCCAGCTGGGTCCCTGCCCTGCCACGGCTGCGCCCGGCGTCATCTCGGCCACGGACCCAATGCGCCAGAATGATCCGAAAAGACCTGCGATCACCAGCGCCAGCAACGCTGAGTACCGCAGCGCATAAGGGTCTCGGTCTGCAAGCCGCAGATCGGGTTTGACCGCTTCGGCTTGTGCCGCCCGCTGTGCCATCCGAGCCTGGTGCGCGTGCCACAAAGCAACTGAGTCCGCATCCATCGCACCTATGGCCTGATCATCCATCAATGCCTGAATCGGGCGTCCCGGCAGGGATTCGTCCAGTCGCATAAGCGCTTCGGCCCGGCGAGGCAGATGGAATCGCCGAATGCCCCAGATCAGCGAAATAACCTCTGCGATGATCGCTAAACCACCAAGGGTCCAAACCATCTCAACCCTGATGTGATCCTGAAGACCCAGCATCAAAGCGGCTAAAATCGCCATAAAAATCGAGAAAAAGGGCCAGAAGGCACGCAAAACCTGCTCGGCCAGCATACCTGCGTGCGTCAGCAACAGGGACAGTCTCGGAATCGGCAGGGTCGGTCTTGTGGTCAAGGCGGGCCTCCTGAACAGGCCCGCACGGTTATCGCGTCAGAGCCACTCTGGTATGGTATCGCGGTTTATGATTTCGTCAAAGCTTGGGCGTTCACGAATAACTGCAAATTGATCCCGGTGAACCAGAACCTCAGGGATCAGGGGGCGGGTATTGTATTCGCTGGCCATCACGGCACCATATGCGCCAGCGCTGCGGAAGGCGACCAGATCACCCGGTTCAAGCGGCGGCATGTCGCGTTGTTTGGCAAAGGTATCGCCCGTCTCGCACACGGGGCCGACAATGTCATAGGGCCGCTGTTCCACGCCCGGCGCGGGCTCTTGCACGGCAACGATATCATGATACGCCTCATACATCGCAGGGCGGATCAGGTCATTCATAGCCCCATCGAGGATCAGGAAGTCCCGGCCTTCACCCGATTTCACATATATCACCTTGCTGACCATCAGACCAGCGTTGCCAGCAATCAGGCGTCCCGGCTCAATCTCGATCTCACACCCCAGATGGCCCAGCGTTTTCCTGATCAGCGCGCCGTACTCTACCGGCAAAGGCGGTGCCTCGTTCGAGCGGGTGTAGGGGATACCCAGACCTCCGCCCAAGTCCAGGCGGCGAATGGTGTGGCCCTCGGCGCGCAGACGCCCTGTCAGTTCGGCGACCTTGGTGTAGGCCAGTTCGAACGGTTCCAACTCGGTCAGTTGCGAGCCGATATGAACATCGATACCAATGACCTCCAGACCCGGCAAGCTGGCCGCGTAGGCATAAACCTCGGATGCGCGCGAGATTGGAATGCCAAATTTATTTTCGGATTTGCCGGTGGCGATCTTGGCATGGGTTTTGGCATCTACGTCGGGGTTCACCCGCACGGTGATCGGCGCAACAACACCCAAGTCCAGCGCAACCGTGTTGATCACCTGCATCTCAGGCTCGGATTCGACGTTGAACTGGCGAATGCCACCGGTCAGTGCGGTGCGGATTTCCTCTGCCGTTTTGCCAACGCCCGAGAACACGATCTTGTCGCCCGGAACACCAGCAGCTTTGGCGCGCAGATATTCCCCGCCAGACACAACGTCCATTCCGGCACCGGCCTGCGCCAGCGTCTTCAAGATCGCCTGATTGCTGGCTGCCTTCATGGCGTAGCAAACAAGGTGGTCAGTGCCGTCCAGAGCATCGTCAAACAGCTTGAAATGCCGCAGCAGGGTTGCCGTCGAATAGACGTAGAACGGGGTTCCCACCGCAGCGGCGATTTCGGTGATCGGAACATCCTCGGCGTAGAGCGCGCCGTCGCGGTAAAGAAAGTGATCCATAACTGCGCGCTTAGACCAAAACCGCCGGGCTGATCAATAATTTCCGCGCTATTGGCGGCATTCCGTCACCGTGTCGTCGACACACCGACCCGGCCATAACCCGAGATTGAGATGCCGGAGCCCCCGGTACTGGCTTCCGGCTGTGGTCGCGTGTTGCCAGTTGGTTCGCAGGCGGCAAGCACGACAAGGGTCAGGATCAAGCCGGTAAATCTCATACTTGGCCTCTTTTTCTGTTATTTTAGAAAGATCGTAACTTGCCTGGACATAGCCGGGCGCGGTCGAGCTGCCTTCGCCCCGTGTCACCGTCCCACGTAGATCCCAAGGCCGCCACGCCGCAGCCCAATGCCGCCCCCGACATGGGTGCCACTGCTGCCAACGCCAATATTTGCGCTCATGGTCGGCTGAATAGGTTCTCCATCCGCGCCACAAGACGCAAGAACGAACCCGATCACGATCAATTGCATTACACGCAGTATCCGCATCACACCAGCGCCTTCCACCGCTTGATCTGGGCGCGCACCTGATCCGGTGCGGTTCCCCCATAAGACTGACGCGAGTTTACCGAGTTTTCGACGGTAAGGACAGAAAAGACATCTTCGGTAATCCCGGAATGCACCGATTGCATGTCAGTCAACGTAAGGTCGGGCAGATCACAGCCCTTATCCTCAGCCATCGCGACCAGTGATCCTGTCACATGATGTGCATCGCGGAACGGTAAGCCCAGCACCCGCACCAGCCAGTCGGCCAGATCAGTCGCGGTCGAAAAGCCCGAGCCCGCCGCAGCGGCGAGGCTGTCGCGATTTGCGGTCATGTCCTTGACCATGCCTTCCATCGCCGCCAGCGCCAGCATCCAGTTGTCGGCAGCGTCAAAGACCTGTTCCTTATCTTCCTGCATGTCCTTGGAATAAGCCAGCGGCAGACCTTTCATCACCATCATCAATGCAGTGTTTGCACCAAAGATCCGACCCACCTTGGCCCGGATCAGTTCGGCCGCATCGGGGTTCTTTTTCTGCGGCATGATCGATGAGCCGGTCGAGAACCGGTCGCTGAGCGTGACAAAGCGGAACTGAGCCGAGGACCAGATCACCAATTCTTCGGCAAAGCGCGACAGGTGGACGGCGCAGATTGAAGCTGTGGACAGGAACTCCAACGCGAAATCACGATCGCTGACGGCATCCAGTGAATTGGCGGCAGGCCGGTCAAAGCCCAGCGCCTGCGCCGTCATGTCCCGGTCGATCGGAAAAGACGTGCCAGCCAGCGCCGCCGCACCCAAGGGGGACTCGTTCATCCGGGCGCGGGCATCGCGGACACGGGACAAGTCGCGGCCAAACATTTCGACATAGGCCATCATGTGGTGGCCCCATGTCACCGGTTGGGCGGTTTGAAGATGGGTGAAACCGGGCATGACCCATCCTGCCCCTGCCTCAGCCTGCGCCAGCAACGCGCGGATCAGGGCCAGCAGGCCGGTTTCCGCTGCATCCAGCTGATCGCGCACCCAAAGTTTGAAATCGGTCGCCACCTGGTCGTTCCGCGACCGCCCTGTGTGCAAACGACCCGCAGGCTCGCCTATGACTTCTTTCAGGCGCGCCTCAACATTCATGTGAATGTCTTCAAGCGCGGTCGAGAACTTGAACTCTCCGCTCTGGATTTCTGACAAAACAGTGAGCAGCCCTTCCCGAATGGCCTGAGCGTCACTATCACTTATGACGCCTGTGGCAGCCAACATGGCGGCATGGGCGCGCGAGCCTGCGATGTCCTGGGCTGCCATCCGCTGATCGAACCCGATCGAGGCATTGATCGCCTCCATGATCGCGTCTGGACCGGCGGCAAAGCGGCCGCCCCACATCTGGTTCGAGGATTGATCGGTCATGAAAGAAAACCCGGAGTTGATATGCGCCTATTTCGTTTGATCCCCCTTTATATGGCCCTTGCGTTGGGTGCAAATACCGCTTTGGCCACAGATGCCGAGACCTTGGGTCCGCTGCGGGATGGCACCCTGAAGCGGTTGATCCTTCATAAGGAACCGAAACCCGTAGAACCGGTTGAGTTTCAGCTTGAGGATGATGGCGGCACTGCAACGATTGAAGACTACAAAGGCAAATACGTTCTGCTGAACTTCTGGGCGACATGGTGTGCGCCCTGCCGTAAAGAGATGCCGCAGATCGCCGAGCTGCAAGAAGAATTCGGCGGTGACAAGTTCGAGGTTCTTACGCTTGCAACCGGTCGCAACTCCCCTGCCGGGATCAAGAAATTCTTCGAGGAAAACGGGATCAACAACCTGCCCAGACATCAGGATACTGGTTCAGCCGTGGCACGAGAATTTGGCGTAATCGCATTGCCGATCACGGTAATTCTGGACCCCGAAGGCAATGAAATGGCCCGCCTGATCGGTGACGCGGAATGGAACTCCGACAGCGCCAAGGCCATCATATCGACGCTTGTGGGCGCAGAAAGCTGATCCGCTAAACCGCCAAAATACCCAATCCACCGATTTTTTCACTTTCGTGTTAAACTTAGAGTGTCACCGTCGTGAACAGTGACACTCCAAACGCAAAAACGAAACGGAAGCGACAATGAAACCGGTGGTTTTACTGATTGGCCGCTTGCCGAGCGTCATCGGCGACGTGGCACGGCAGTTGGATCACTTGCCGATCCAATGGCTGGGTGCGCATGATGCGGATGAAGTTCGGCGGCAACTGGACGCCGAACCGCGGATCGTCTGCGCGATCATGGGCGCAGGACTGAATGACAAGATACGCGGCGAGATGGTTGGCATCATCGCCACACGCAGGCCGGACATCTGCATGCACCTGAAAGACCGATCGTCAGGCCCGGATGGGCTTGTGCCATTCGTAGAACGGGTTGTGCAGCACGAAATCCTGAACAAGCTCGAAACAAGCTGACGCTACGCAACCTTTGACAAGCTCTCTACCGCTCTGCACCTTGCCGGGCGGGAGGACAATATGCCGCTTGAAATTCTTCTGGTTCTGGTGGTCGGAGGCATCCTTGCGATAACTGCTCTGCTGCACCTGTCGGGGCGGTCGCGTGTGCGTGAATTGACGCAGCAGAGCGCGCGATCTGAATGGATGCGCCATGCGCCAGACGATGTGATCGTGGACGTTACAATAGCGCATGACATGCGGTCGGCGCTGGTTCGGACCGAGGTAGGCATTGGTCTGCTGTGGTCTTTCGGGGCCGATACAGTGGCGCGCCATCTGCAGGACTTTGACCGGATCGTCCACCCTGAAGGCTTCAAGATTCGCTTCCACGATTTCGGCACCCCAAACGCCCTCGTCCGCCTGGATGAATTCGAACGCCCTCAGTGGCAAAGCCTGATGGACACTGCATGACCGATCAAATCAGCTTTCCAGACGCCGTACAATGGGCCGTACCGTTCTTTATCGCCGCTATTCTGGTCGAATTCCTGTGGATCGCAGTCAAAGGCAAAGGGGGACGGTACGAGACGCGGGATGCGGTAACCTCACTGGTGATGGGCGCGGGAAATATCGCCTCGGGCTTTCTGCTGGGGTTCATCGCGTATGGATTCTTCATGTGGCTGTGGCAGATTACGCCGCTGGACCTTGGCACCTCGGTCCCTGTGATTGTGCTGTGCTTTGTGCTGGATGATCTGCGCTATTACTGGGTTCACCGCTTTGGTCACCGTATCCGCTGGGTTTGGGCCAGCCACGTGAACCACCACAGTTCCCAACACTACAACCTGACCACCGCGTTGCGGCAGACCTGGACCTATACTTTTACCTTTATGATGGTGGTTCGGGCGCCGTTAATCCTTTTGGGTTTTCACCCCGCGATGGTGCTGTTTGTGGGCGGGTTGAACCTGATTTATCAATTCTGGATTCATACCGAAGCAATTGGCAAAATGCCCCGCTGGTTCGAAGCCGTCATGAACACGCCCAGCCACCACCGTGCGCATCACGGCCGCAATGCGCGCTATCTGGATTGCAACTATGCCGGAGTCTTTATCATTTGGGACAAAATCTTTGGCACCTTCGTCCCGGAACAAGAAAACGACCGGGTCGACTATGGCTTGGTTCACAATATCGGCACGTTCAACCCGCTGCGCGTCGCATTTCACGAATGGGTTGGTATCTGGCGCGATGCGACGCAACCGGGGTTGAGTCCACGGGAACGCCTCGCCTATTGCTTTGCACCGCCCGGGTACAGTCACGATGGCAGCCGTCAGAACTCGGAACAGATCAAAGCCCGACATCTGGCCCGCCACCCGGAGGATCGTGGAACGCCCGGATTCGAGCAATTCGAGGCAAAATCGCACAATACGGAGGCAAAACAGGCTTAAATCCGCCGATCCGAAGCCCATCGTCCTTGAAATTACGCCACCCGGTTCCAGTTTGTTAATGAGTTAAACACCAAAACGATTTGAGGAACCCATGAGCCGATTGATGATGATATCAACCACACTTGGTCTGATCGGTCTAATCATCGCAATGGTGTCAGCCTTAATCGGAACCGCGCAAACGATGGTCGCCCTTGGTTTCATCATGCTGGCGTTGGGTTTTTTTGGCGCGGTCATCAGTGCGGCGGCCGCATTGGGTCGCGTTTGGGACACGCCACGATAACGGCAATCAGTTCTTTTGATTTTAACCTCAAATTCATGACTTTGCAGTGAAATCCGACCCTGACCTGTGACGTAGGGGGATTTCACAAGCATGGGGGACAAACACCAAGCGGACATACCAGAAGGCGCCGAAAGCCCGCTGAATGCGGCCATTTCATCCCGTGACAAGTCTACTGTTCAAATGGCAACCGAGGCGGTCAAACACAAACAGTGTAAACTGGCCTATCAACCTGTTATGCAAGCGCATCCTCCCTTCGGTGTCGCTTTTTATGAGGGATTCATTCGGGTTCTGGATGAAACTGGTCGGGCCATCCCCGCGCGCGAATTTATGCCTCAGTTGGAAAACACACCCATCGGTCGTGACCTGGATTGCGTAGCGCTTGAGATGGGTCTGCGGACACTGACCAAAAATCCAGACATACGCTTGTCGATCAATATGTCCGCGCGCTCGATCGGATACGCGCGATACGCTCGGGTTCTGGACCGGTATCTGAAGAAAGATGAAACTCTGGGTGAGCGTCTGATCCTCGAAATCTCAGAAAAATCAGCCATGACGGTGCCCGAGCTTGTGATTGACTTCATGGACCGGCTGCAACCACGTGGCGTTGCTTTTGCCTTGGATGATTTCGGCGCCAGCAATTTCAGTTTCCGTCATTTTCGTGAGTTTCTGTTCGACGCGGCCAAAATCGATGGGCAGTTCGTCCGGGGTATCAGCGATAATCCCGACAATCAGGCGTTGGTCCGGGCATTGGTGGCCGTGGCGCGGGAATTCGAGATCCTGGTAACCGCCGAATCGGTTGAAACAAAGGAAGATGCCGAATTTCTCGTGGCCAGCGGTGTGGATTGTTTGCAGGGCTTTTTGTTCGGCGCGCCCACCGTCTCCGCGCCATGGGAGCGCGAAAAACTCAAACAAACAGGCACTTAAACCTAGTAAACACGCCGTCCTTCGTACCCGTGACAAGCTTACCGTTGCTGCAACTGCAGCGTTACGCTATGCCATGTGCAGTTGGAGCGGGGGATCAGGAGGCGCTCTGGTTCATTGGGGCTTTGCGCCAGTGATCCGCGCCGTTACGGTTCCCACAGGACCTTGATGGTAAAGGATTGTCTAAATGACCAACGTAGTAATCGCATCCGCAGCACGCACTGGTGTCGGCAGTTTTGGCGGCTCGTTTGCAAACACACCCGCACATGATCTGGGTGCGGCCGTTCTTGAAGCCGTTGTCGAACGCGCCGGAGTTGAAAAGGGCGAAGTAAGCGAAACCATCATGGGTCAGGTTCTGACGGCTGCTCAGGGTCAAAACCCGGCACGTCAGGCTCACATCAACGCCGGCCTGCCACAGGAAAGCGCTGCCTGGGGTATCAACCAGGTTTGCGGTTCGGGCCTGCGCGCTGTCGCTCTGGGCGCGCAACATATCCAACTGGGTGACGCCGAAGTCGTCGCGGCAGGTGGGCAGGAGAATATGACGCTCTCGCCCCACGCCGCCGCTCTGCGGGCAGGTCACAAAATGGGCGACATGAAGTACATCGATACGATGATCCGTGATGGACTTTGGGATGCGTTCAACGGCTATCACATGGGTCAGACCGCCGAAAACGTCGCCGAAAAATGGCAGATCAGCCGCGACATGCAGGACGAGTTTGCCGTAGCCTCGCAGAACAAAGCCGAAGCCGCGCAGAAGGCAGGCAAATTCAACGATGAAATCGTTCCATTCACCATCAAGACCCGCAAGGGCGAAACTGTGATGGACAGCGACGAATACATCCGCCACGGTGCCACGATGGAAGCCATGGCCAAGCTGCGCCCTGCCTTCACCAAGGATGGTTCTGTGACTGCTGCTAACGCATCCGGTCTGAATGACGGCGCTGCTGCCACCCTGTTGATGTCGGCAGAAAACGCCGAAAAGCGCGGAATTGAACCGCTGGCGCGCATTGCCTCTTACGCAACCGCTGGTCTCGACCCGTCGATCATGGGTGTTGGCCCGATTTACGCGTCGCGCAAAGCACTTGAAAAGGCAGGCTGGTCGGTAGACGATCTGGACCTGATCGAAGCCAACGAAGCCTTCGCAGCCCAGGCCTGCGCCGTGAACAAGGACATGGGTTGGGACCCTTCGATCGTGAACGTGAATGGCGGAGCAATTGCTATCGGACACCCGATCGGCGCTTCGGGCTGCCGCGTTCTGAACACCTTGCTGTTTGAAATGAAACGCCGCGACGCCAAGAAGGGTTTGGCAACGCTCTGTATCGGTGGCGGCATGGGTGTCGCCCTCTGCGTGGAGCGCGACTAAGTACCGGATTACGCATCATACCAAGGGCGCCTTTTGGCGCCCTTTTTTGTAAAACTTCTAATCCCTCTCCCGAGTGCTTCAATGAATTTGAATCAAAACGAAAAATTCGTCACGATACATTATTGCTAGATTTGAACACTCAGAGTAACAAGATTACCAAGCCAGACTAATATTGGAGGAGTCCTCAATGGCACGTACAGCACTCGTCACCGGCGGTTCCCGCGGCATAGGCGCAGCAATTTCTAAGGCGCTCAAGGCCGAAGGGTACAATGTTGCAGCCACCTATGCCGGCAATGACGAAGCCGCCGCAAAGTTTACCGAGGAAACCGGTATCGCCACCTATAAGTGGAACGTTGCCGACTATGATGAATCGAAGGCCGGGATCGAAAAAGTCGAAGCCGAAGTTGGCCCGATTGATATCGTGGTTGCCAATGCGGGGATTACCCGCGATGCGCCTTTCCACAAGATGACCCCCGAACAGTGGCACCAGGTGATCGACACCAACCTGACCGGTGTGTTCAACACCGTCCATCCTGTCTGGCCCGGCATGCGTGAACGGAAATTTGGCCGCGTGATCGTTATAAGTTCGGTTAACGGTCAAAAGGGTCAGTTCGCCCAGGTGAACTATGCCGCGACAAAGGCGGGTGATCTGGGTATCGTGAAATCGCTTGCTCAGGAAGGCGCACGCGCTGGCATCACCGCGAACGCGGTCTGCCCAGGCTATATCGCGACCGAGATGGTGATGGCCGTTCCCGAAAAGGTCCGTGAAGCCATCATCGGCCAGATACCAGCGGGCCGCCTGGGTGAGCCCGAGGAAATCGCGCGCTGCGTTGCGTTCCTGGCGTCCGATGACTCGCAATTCATCAACGGCTCGACTCTTTCTGCCAACGGCGCGCAGTTCTTTAGCTGATACCGACTTAAGAAAAGCTGGGCCGGTCCATTTGGACCGGCCCATTTTTATCCCGTAAGAACGTGCGCGCTACGCTCAGCGGGAACCAAAAATCCATTTCAGTGCCTTGCCAACTGCACGGGACCGTTCCAAATGTGCGCGCTGAAAGGCGCGAGCCATCGCAGAGTTGCTGGAAACTTCAATCATGACTTTATTCCTTTCAGTTTAATTTTGTTTGACTTGCTTAAAGTATGGGCTGGCTTTAAAAGGCTGACAAACGAGGTTTCTACGGCTTTCGCATAAGAATTACTTTACTGATGAGCACCTCCCTCCCCCCTCTGACCGCTTTGCGTGCTTTTGATGCAGCTGCGCGGCATATGTCTTTTGCAAAGGCGGCTGAGGAATTACACGTCACCCCTGCGGCCCTGTCGTTTCAGATCAAATCGCTCGAAGAGCATCTGGGACGTCCGCTGTTTCGACGCTTGAATCGCGCGGTTGAGCTGACCGAAGCAGGGCGCGCCCTTGCTCCGGGCGCGGCCGAGGGGTTTGCCGCCTTGCAATCCGCTTGGCAGGCCGCCCGAAGGCAAGGGGACGACACCAATCTGACCGTGACCGCAGGGCCGGCCCTGACCGCAAAATGGCTCGCCCCGCGCCTGTATGATTTTGCAAGAGAACACCCCGAGATTGACCTGAGATTCTCGGCCACCTTGCGGAATATGGACTTGGAACGCGATGATGTAGATGTCGCTATCCGCTTTGGCGATGGCCCTGACGAAGGCCTGTATTCCCTGCCGGTACGTAAGGAATGGCAAACCCCGGTGATGACGCCGGAGCTGGCCGCACAGTATCCAACGCCCGACAGCCTTAGGGATGCGCCCTTGATCCATGACGACTCGATTACGTTTCTGCAGCCGCCCTGCGACTGGCCTGCTTGGTTCCGGGCTGTGGGGATCGATTTCGTCCCCGAACATGGGGCGCGGTTTTCCAACGCCGATCACGCGATTGATGCCGCCCTTGCGGGCGTTGGCGTTGTACTGGGCCGCCGTTCAATGATCCTTCAAGACTTGACCGAGGGACGCTTGGTTGCCCCTTTCAAAACAGCGATCGAAACCAAAGGCCGATATCGCTTTCTTTGCCTTCCCGGCGCGGAAAAACGGCCCCAGATCGCAGCGTTCAGAGATTGGTTCGTGGCTGAGATCGAAAAAACCGCACATGTCTCGGATGAATTCGAAATCATCCCCGTTGAAAAGGTAACAGCGCTTTGACCAGAACACAGGCGACGAGCATCGGCTTTGTGGCCGTTTTGTTATGGTCCTTGCTGGCCCTTTTCACAGTTGGGTCTACCCCAACTCCGCCTTTGCTGCTGAACACTATTTGCTTTTCGATCGGGGGTACTCTGGGTCTGATCTGGACATGGGCAAGTGGCGGGCTGCGCCAATTACGCTCTGTTAGCTGGCGCACATACCTATTCGGAACCGTGGGTTTGTTTGGATACCACGCGCTGTACTTTTCAGCCCTGAGAATGGCCCCAGCAGCTGAGGCTGGGCTGATCGCCTATCTCTGGCCGCTGCTCATCGTCCTGTTTTCCGGGCTGCTGCCGGGCGAACATCTGCGTATCGGGCATCTGATCGGCGCGTGCCTTGGCTTTGCAGGGGCGGCCGTGATCATTGCCGGGGGCAGCAGCACCGGATTTCAGGCCGCACATCTGCCAGGCTATGGGTTGGCATTGCTGTGTGCCCTTACTTGGTCAGGCTACTCGGTCCTGTCGCGCAGACTGGGGCATACGCCCACCAGTTCTGTTGCCGTGTTCTGCATTGCCACGGCCATCGCCTCGGGCGCGCTGCATCTGACCCTGGAAGAAACCATCTGGCCAGACAGCGGATATGGCTGGGCCTCAGTCGTGGCACTGGGTCTGGGGCCGGTGGGTCTGGCGTTTTATGTATGGGATATCGGGGTGAAGCAGGGGGACATTCAGATTCTCGGCACGGCATCCTACGCGGCACCGCTTTTGTCCACTCTGGCCCTGGTTGTGGCCGGGATCGCCACCCCGTCTTGGGGATTGGCGATCGCAGCCGTCTTGGTTACAGGCGGCGCTGCTCTTGCAGCGCGGGCAAGTTTGCGTCGTTAATTCGACAAACGCTCGATCTCTTCTTTTAACCTAAGCTTCTTCTTTTTGAGTTGAGATACGTGGAGATCGTCGATGCCGGGCGAGCGTTGGGCTTGTTCAACTTCAAGACCGAGGGTTTCGTGCTTTTTCTTCAGTTCGGTCAGGTGTGCGCTCACGCTCATGGCGATACTCCTTTGTTGGTGTCTGAGTTTCACGTAAGAATTTGAACACATCGTTTCCACCCTGTCACGCTGCAGGCGCACAGAAATTATAATAAATCCGACAAATTCGGCTGGTTAATGCCTATTTTGAGAAAAACTGACTGATCGCGGCGCCGTGACGCAGCACTTCCACGACCTGAGGCGTATAGCTTTCGCCGTCTTTTTCGTGACGCTCACCGGCATGTAAAATCAATGGGGCGTGCAGACGAAACGCTGCTTTTCCGCCTTTTCTGGCCCGTAGAATCACCAATTCAGCAGAGCGACCTGCCCGCGCCGCCAATGGCAGAACTTCGACCGAGCCTAAGCGCCCCGCGCAGCCCGCCAACATGTCTGGCAGGCGGTCAGCCTTCTGAATCATGTGCAGATAGCCCCGTGGTGCCAGACGTCTGGCGGCCGTGTCAAACCACGTGTCCAGCGGTGTAGTTTCCCCTAATGCAATTCGCCGTCCGTCATCGGATGCACCACTATGTGCCCCAGCACGGTAGTAGGGCGGATTGGCGATGACATGGTCGAACTGGCGTTGTTTCAAATCCGCTGGAAGCGCGCTGAGGTCGGCCTCAAGCACTTCTATCGGCAGGTTGTTTTCAGCTGCATTGCGACGCGCAAGATCGGCGTAGAACGGCTGCAACTCTACCCCGACACCTTTAGCGCCCGGCACGCGCGTCAGAACGCAAAGAAGAGCAGCCCCTGCGCCGCAGCCAAGTTCCAGCACGGTGTGCGAGGACGTTGCCGGCACTGCAGCCGCCAGAAGCACTGGATCAACCCCTGCACGGTAACCCGCACGCGGTTGCCATAGGTGCAAACGCCCATTCAAAAAGTCGTTACACGTGAGGTCACTATCCTGGATACGGCTCATCGGCCCAGCGGGATGTCGTTGTCGCGCATGACCCGCTCTGCACGGGAAAGATCATCGGTTCGCACCATCAGGCGGCGCGGAAAGATGCCAATGCCACCTTCGAGGATGCTCATATTTACGTCCATCTGAAAGCAGTCTATATCCTCACCCTCAAGAAGGGCAGAAGCAAAGGCCAGGATCGTCGGATCGGTGCTGCGCAAAAGTTCTTTCATGGGGATGGATGTAAGGGCAAGGTGCGCTGAAAGTCGAGCCTTGTATCAGGAGTGTGATGGATACCGACACGATCACGAAACCGCATGAGCGTCTTGCAGATCTTCTGACCAGCGAAATGGATGCGGTTAACACGCTGATCCGCACGCGTATGGCTTCGGAACATGCGCCACGCATCCCCGAGGTGACCGCGCATCTGGTCGAGGCTGGCGGCAAGCGTCTGCGCCCGATGCTGACATTGGCAACGGCGCGCTTGTTCGGATACTCGGGCGACCACCAGATACGTCTGGCCGCGACGGTTGAATTCATTCACACGGCGACGCTGTTACATGACGACGTCGTGGATGAGAGCGCCCAGCGGCGCGGGCGTCCGACGGCGAACCTTTTGTGGGACAATAAATCCAGTGTTCTTGTCGGCGACTACCTGTTTGCCCGCAGCTTCCAATTGATGGTTGAAACTGGATCGCTGCGCGTTTTGGACATTCTGGCAAATGCGTCGGCCACAATTGCCGAAGGCGAAGTGCTGCAGATGACCGCGGCCACAGATCTGGGCACGGATGAGGCTGTGTATTTGCAAGTCGTACGCGGCAAAACGGCGGCCCTGTTTTCAGCAGCAACCGAGGTGGGTGGCGTCATCGCCGGGGCGTCAGAGGATCAGGTCAAGGCTCTGTTTGAATATGGTGACGCCCTAGGCATCGCATTCCAGATCGCTGATGATCTTCTGGACTATAAGGGCGATAGCAAAACCACCGGCAAGAATGTCGGGGATGATTTTCGCGAGCGTAAGTTAACGTTGCCGGTGATCAAGGCCGTAGCGCAAGCGACACCGGACGAATATGCCTTTTGGGAACGCACTATAAGCAGGGGGCGTCAGGACGAAGGCGATCTGGACCATGCGCTGGGTCTGATGGAAAAGTATGGCACGCTCGACGCCACACGGTCAGACGCATTCAATTGGGCCGAGAAAGCGAAGGCGGCGCTGCAGGTACTGCCTGATCACGAAATCCGCACGCTACTGCATGATCTGGCTGATTACGTGGTCGCGCGCCTTAATTAAGCTGCGCCGCGCGGCACCACCAGCTCGGATGTGCTGCACCAATCTCGTAAGCTGCTAAATGCGCGTCTTTCATCGTGGGATACAGCGCGAAGCACGTTGACCCCGATCCTGACATGCGGGCCAGCAGCGCATGTTTTGTGCCGGACAGCGCCTCAATCACGCGGGCCACGTCAGGCGCTAACCCAGTTGTCGGCAGCTCAAGATCGTTGCGTTGATGCCGCAGCCATTCGGCACAATCCGCCGGGGTCTCAAATAACGGGATTTCCATGGGCATCGGCGGGTTTTCCCGGCTTTCGAGGGCTGAGAACACCGCGCCCGTCGGGATTTCGACACCCGGATTGACCAGCAAGGCGGGCAACTGCGGTAACGAGATGGGGTCAAGCTGCTCGCCGATGCCTCGCATCCGGGCTGCCCGCGCCAGCCGGCAGACCGGAACATCCGCACCAAGTGACAACGCCGCCTCCGACGACACGGACGCACCCTGATCTGCCGCCATCCGCAGGGTCGCGGCAGCGTCAGATGATCCGCCACCGATACCGCCACCGTGCGGCAGCACTTTGTTCAGGACGATATGCCCGGTCCAACCCGCGGCTTCGGCGGCTTTCCAAACCAGGTTCCGGGCGTCCACTGGCACCCCGGCTGCATGTTCCCCAATCACAGCCATCGACAGATCGGGACCCGGTGAGAATTCCAAGGTGTCACCGACATCGGCAAACACCACCAGTGAATCCAATTCGTGATATCCGTCGGCCCGGCGACCAGTCACATGCAGGGTCAGGTTAACCTTGGCGGGCGCAAAGGCCTTAGTTGCCATTTGCGACTGTCAACGGGTCGGCGCCCTCTTCGGCCAGAACCGCGTCTAACCCAACTTCCAGCTTGCGACGAATGCGTTCCGGGTCAGCCTCACCGTCTGTGTCAACAGGATCAATAAACGAGAGGGCGCGCTTCCATTGGAACTCCGCTTCACGCGCGCGACCCACAGCCCAATACACATCACCCAGATGGTCGTTTACCACCGGATCGACCGGCATCAACTCGACCGCCCGCTCCATATGCTCGACCGCCTCAGCATACCGCCCCAGACGAAACAGGACCCAGCCAAGACTGTCGACGATGTAACCACTGTCAGGTCGCGCGGCGACGGCACGTTCAATCATGTCCAGCGCCTCATCCAGCTTTTCCCGCCGTTCAACCAGCGAATAGCCAAGATAATTGAGCACTTGCGGCTGGTCCGGGTTCAGCTCAAGCGCGCGGCGAAAATCTGCTTCGGCCTCGTCCCACTGCTTGAGCCGCTCATGCGAGATTCCGCGTGCATAGTGCAGGAACCAATTGCCACCCGAGGTGTCTTCGGTCAATTCAATGGCGCGGTTATACGAGACAACTGCGCTTGCGTATTCCTCTTGCTGGCGCTGCAGGTCCGCCAATGCCACATGCACACTGGGCAGATTGGGGTTCTGACTGGCCAATGTTTGCAGCGCTTCGGCAGCGGCGTCCTTTTTGCCCGACCGGCTCAGAACTTCGGCCCGCCCAAGTTCAGCAACGTGATAATCATTGCTGCTTGCAGGCACCTTCCGATAAATTTCCACCGCCAGATCGTATTGTTCCAGCGCGTCCAGCAACTCGGCGCTCAGCAGGATCGCATCAACGTGGTCAGGGCGCAGGAAAACGGCAGTGCGCACGAACAACAGAACATAGTTTTGCGCTGCTTCGTTGCTTAATGCGGCGCCGACGGTGAAGAATACCTCGGCCATGCCATCCTGCGCGTTTTGGACGTGGGTGAAGGGCAGCCGGTCGCCTGCGGTCAAGCGGGCCAGATAACTTTCGATGGATGGATCACTGCCCGCGGTGAAAACATCCTTCAGAAACTGCAAGGCATCCGCGTTGCGATCCAGCTGTGACAGCACTTCGGCCCTGGCCAAAGCCGCGCGGCGCGAAAAGCGGGCGACCGCATTGTTGTTGGCGGCAAAAACCTCTTCCGAACCCTCGAAATCGCCGACTGAGGCCAATGCCAACGCCTTATGATACAATGCAAAATCGCGCAGCCCCTCTTCGGTCGAAACCGCGTCAAACTGCTCCATCGCGCTGGTCATAGCGCCGCGACCCATATGTGCCCAGCCTTGCATTAGCCCGTCGACCAAGGGCCCAACACCCTGTGTTTCAGGATCCCGCGCCAACAACTCATCCAGTTTACCGTCCGCCACCAGATTCGCGGCAATCGCCATGCGGGCGGCCTGGCTGTTCAGGCCGATATTCTCAATCACCTGCGCCACGGGAAGGGCGCGTTCTACCTCACCCAGGGCCAGCCGGGCGACAACAACGCTTTCTAAAAGCGCGGGATTTTCAGGATCAGCTTTCAAAGCCTGCGCATAGAAACTTTCGGCGGCCGCATAATCATTTTGGAAAATAGCCTGACGGCCGGCCAGATAGGCACCGGACCCCGTGTCCGCCACAGCCGGAAGCATAAATGACGAGATGAAAAGTGCTGCGACTGTTGCGCGACGAGCCAGAGAAAACACCAAAATACTGCCTTGTTAGTCTTATCTGCGCAACAAGCTAGGGCTTTGGTCCACAAGAGGCAATGGCGCAGCCTTCACGACCCCGCCACTGCCCGGTTTTCTGCCTACATATTGGGATAATTCGGCCCATCCCCACCTTGCGGTGTGGTCCAGGTGATGTTCTGGCTCGGGTCTTTGATATCGCATGTTTTGCAGTGAACACAGTTCTGAAAGTTGATCACAAACCGCGGATCACCGTCATCTTCGACAACCTCGTACACACCTGCCGGACAATAGCGCTGTGCCGGTTCGTCGAACTTGGGCAGGTTGACTTTCACGGGGACCTCGGGGTCAGCCAGTCTCAGGTGACAAGGCTGGCTTTCTTCGTGGTTCGTCATCGCGAAAGAGACGTTGGTCAGACGGTCGAATGACAGCGTGCCATCGGGTTTTGGATAGTCGATAGGCTGATGCTTGCTGGCATCCTCGGTTGCTTCGGCGTCATTCTTACCGTGGCCCAATGTGCCCAGCAGCGAAAAGCCCAGCGTGTTGGTCCACATATCCATGCCGCCCAGCACCAGCGAGGCGGTCAGACCATATTTCGACCACAGCGGTTTGACGTTACGGACCTTTTTGAGATCGGCACCAATCGCTCCGGTGCGCACGTCGGCCTCATACGCGGACAGCTCATCTCCCGACCGTTCGGCTTTGATGGCATCATAGGCAGCCTCTGCCGCGGCTTTACCCGACAGCATCGCGTTGTGATTGCCCTTGATGCGCGGCACGTTGACCATACCCGCCGAACACCCCAGCAACGCCACACCCGGCGCAACCAGTTTTGGCATCGACTGATAGCCACCCTCGGTGATCGCCCGCGCACCATAGGCAACGCGCTTACCGCCCTTGAGCAGCTCGGCCACCATGGGGTGATGCTTGAACCGCTGGAATTCCATGTAGGGGTACAGGTAGGGGTTTTTGTAGTTCAGGTGGACCACGAAACCGACATAGACCTGATTGTTTTCAAGGTGATAGATGAACGACCCGCCACCTGCGTTGCTGCCCAGCGGCCAGCCCATCGTGTGCGTGACCGAGCCTTCCTTGTGCTTGGCCGGGTCGATCTCCCAGATTTCTTTCATGCCGACGCCATACTTCTGCGGCTCTTTGCCCGCCGACAGGTCGTATTTGGCAATGACTTCCTTGGACAGCGAACCGCGGACGCCTTCCGACAGGAACACGTACTTGCCGTGCAGTTCCATGCCCGGCTCGGTATTCGGACCGATCGAGCCGTCGGGCTCAAGCCCAAACACACCTGCGACGACGCCTTTGACCTCGCCGTTTTCGCCGTACACCAGTTCCGAACACGCCATGCCGGGGAAGATTTCCACGCCCAGTTCCTCGGCCTGTTCTGCCATCCAGCGGCAGACATTCCCCATCGAGACGATGTAGTTGCCGTGGTTGTTCATCAGCGGCGGCATGGGGAAATTCGGGATGCGGATTTGGCCCGCCTCACCCAGCATATAAAAATTGTCTTCATGCACCGGCACATTCAGCGGCGCGCCTTTTTCCTTCCAGTCGGGGATCAGTGCATCAAGCCCACACGGGTCAAGCACCGCGCCAGACAGGATATGCGCGCCCACTTCCGAGCCTTTCTCAAGAACAACGACGTTCAGATCGGCATCCAGCTGTTTCAAGCGGATGGCCGCAGACAGACCTGCAGGGCCTGCACCCACGATCACCACGTCATATTCCATTGCTTCGCGTTCAATTTCGGCCATCGCGGGCTCCCTAGCTAACTTTCCGAATTGGCGCTTTTCACGCGCGGTCGGCGCAATTTTGTTTCACGGCTGATTACATGCTCTGAAAGACCTTGGTCAATCAAAACACGGCGTAACAATGCTGCTATGCGGCAGTTATATCTCTGGCCCATCCCCCATAAGATACCTGGGACCGCTACCTTTAGACTTGGCGCGGTCATCAGGGTTGTAAAGTGCGCATTTGGGCAAGCTCAGACAGCCACAGCCGATACACCCGTCCAAATTGTCGCGTAGCCGCATCAGCGTCGCGATTCGCTGATCAAGATGAGCCCTCAGTTTAAGGCTGATATCCTTCCAGTCCTGCGGCGTCGGGGTCCGGTGTCCGGGCAGATCGGTCAGAACGCTGCGGATTTCCGGCAGTGACAGGCCGAACTGTTGGGCAATCATCACAAAGCTCAGCCGCCGGATGTCTGCGCGCTGGTACCTTCGTTGTCCACCGGCATTGCGCCAAGGAGCGATCAGACCCTGCGCCTCATAGTATCGAATGGCCGAAACGGCCAATCCCGTTCGCTTTGCCAATGCGCCGATTGCCAGCCCTTCGGAAACTGCCACTTCACCTCTCAACAAATACCTTGACCTCAAGTGAGGTTTAGAAATTACAGTGAGTCGGGACAAGCCTCAAGACGGAAAAGGAGATCCCATGATGGCGACGCTTGAACACACCAATTTCACGGTCCGCGATCCACAGGCCTCGGCCGCTTGGATGCATAAGGTATTTGGCTGGAAAACCCGCTGGGAAGGCCCGGCCATTGCGGGCGGCTACACCGTACATGTGGGCAGCGCGCATACCTATCTTGCGCTCTATGCGCCCAGCGATCCAAAGCCTTCTGGCGAAATCAGCTATGACATCGTCGGCGGGCTGAACCATGTGGGTGTTCTGGTCGAAGACATCGACGCCACCGAGCGGAAAGTAAAGGATGCGGGTTTTACCCCCAAATCCCACGCGGACTACGAACCCGGCAGACGGTTCTATTTCGACGATGACAATGGCATCGAATTCGAGGTCATAAGTTACAACTAGGCCGTATTCCGCGCGTTACGCGTTCAAGCCCTCTTGCAATTCACGCTGCATTTGGGTCAGGTATTTAGCAACCCAACACATCGCCCCGACGCTAACCTTTTGCGGCGGGGCGACTCACTTTTTGCGTGGACGACAAGAAAATGGAAAAAATTCCAATGACGCCCGCGGGCAATGCCGCGCTCGCGGCGGAACTGAAAAACCTGAAATCCGTTGAACGCCCTGCGATCATCGAGGCCATCGCAACGGCACGCGAACTGGGCGACCTTAAGGAAAACGCTGAATACCATTCGGCCCGCGAAAAGCAGGGCTTTATCGAAGGCCGCATCAAAGAGCTTGAAGGTATACTTTCGTTGGCGGATGTGATCGATCCAGCCAAACTGTCCGGTGCGATCAAGTTCGGTGCCAAGGTAACACTTGTCGATGAGGACACAGACGAGGAAAAGACCTGGCAGATCGTTGGTGAATACGAGGCCAACATTGAAAACGGCTTGCTGAACATCAGGTCCCCAATCGCCCGCGCCCTGATCGGCAAAGAAGAAGGCGACAGTGTCGAGGTGCGCACCCCCGGTGGTGTGCGGGCCTACGAAATCCTGACGATCGAGTACGTCTGACCGGAGTGCTCCTATGTCCGAGCCCACGCCCGAGCACGAACCTGAGCGCAAAACATCGCTGGGCATCTATGACAGGCCATCACGACCTTCCGTAACGGGGATCGAGATCGTAGCGATCGCACTCAGCCTTCTGTGGTTGGTAATATCAGTTGTGTTTCTGGTGTTGCCGGACACCGTTCAAGGCGGTGGCTTTGTGGTGACCTTGCTGGCGGTGTTCATGCCGGTAGCGATGATCTGGGTCGCCGCCACGGCCATGCGCGCCAGCCGCGTCATGCGTGAAGAAAGCGAACGGTTACAAACCGCGATTGACGCTATCCGCCAGGCGTACGTGGTGCAGCAGCAGCGCGCCGCCAGTTCCTATGAACCAGCGGTCAGCAAAAAGCTGGACGAAATCGCCGAGACCGCAAAAAAGACCGAAACTGCGCTGGCCACGTTTTCCACCAAACGCACGGACCCCCCGCGCATGCCCGAG
Organism: Ruegeria sp. AWH4_226; assembly: GCF_056159225.1. Classification (NCBI taxonomy): domain Bacteria; kingdom Pseudomonadati; phylum Pseudomonadota; class Alphaproteobacteria; order Rhodobacterales; family Roseobacteraceae; genus Ruegeria; species Ruegeria sp. AWH4_226. Next base: position 2,258,974 of record NZ_JBSWUU010000001.1, read on the forward strand.
CCGCAAGTCAAAGGCGATCAGACGACTTTGGAACTGGGCACACAGGCCGGAGACATCGCACCGCCCCTGAGCACCGAGGTTTTTATTCGCGCGTTAAACTTCCCGGAAACGCAGGACGATTCCGAAGGATTCGATGCCCTGCGTCTGGCACTAAAGAATCGTAAGACTGCGCAATTGGTGCAGGCTTCGCAGGATGTTCTGACTCTGCTGAGCCAAGAGGGCATCTATATGGACGATCTGCGCCCCGATATGGCACGCCCCGAAATATGGCGACAGTTCGCACAGGGTGCGCGTGGCCGTTCGGTGGCGGCGCTTGGAGGGATCCGTGACCGATCCTCGCTGGCGCTGACGGCGGCAAGGATGAAGCAGGACCCGATCTTTCGCGATGCCGCGCATCATTTCCTGCGTCGTTTCGACCACATGATCGTTGATTTTGAGCCCGAGGCCAGCGACTCTGACCTGACCGCGCTTGGGGAAACCCGCACCGCACGGGCGTTCATGTTGCTGGGACGTGTTGCAGGGACTTTCGACTAAAGCCCAAAACTGCTGTAGGGGATAAACCGGACCAGATCGCCCGGCGTGATGTGGCGCGCGCCGTCTTCGATTTCAACCAGCCCCTCGGCCCAGCTGAGGCCACTGATCCGGCCCGACCCTTCTGAGGCAAACACCTCGGCCCGACCATCCCTGACACGGGCACGCAGATATTCGCGGCGCCCTGGTTTCTTTCGTTTTTCAAACGCGGCGGGCAGGTCGAACCCCTGCGGCTCTTGCCACCCCTCACCTGCCATCAGGCCCAGCGCCGGGCGCGCAAAGATCAATGTACAGACCATGGCCGCAACCGGGTTTCCGGGCAGGCCAAACACTGGCACCCCGTCCCACATACCCAGCGCCAAAGGACGCCCCGGCTTCAGCGCGATCCTCCATTCCTGCATCGCGCCCGCCTCTCGCAGCAGGGCCGAGACGTGATCCTCATCCCCAGCCGAGGCACCGCCGCTGGTCAGGATTACATCCGCTTGTTTTGCAGCGCTGTTCAACCGGTCGCGCAGTGTTTCCCGGTCGTCCGGTACGCGGCCCAAGTCCACCGGTTGAAACCCCATGCGATCCATCAGCGAAATCAACAGGGGGCGGTTTGCGTCATATATCTGACCCGGGTTTGCGGTTCCTCCAGGTTCTACCAATTCGTCTCCGGTGGACAGCACCGCGACGCGCAGTGGCTTACGCACCGGTACATCGGCACCCCCTGTCGCAGACAGCAGCGCCAGATCGGCTGGCGTCACCCTGCGCCCGGCGGTCAGAACCAAATCGCCCTCTGCCACGTCCTCACCTGCCCGGCGGGTGTTGGCACCCTGTTTCAGCGGGCCGTTAAAGGCGATGTGATTGTTTTGAACGGTTACATCTTCTTCCAGAATAACTGTATCCACGCCTGCGGGCAGAGCTGCCCCTGTCAATACGCGCAGCGCATGACCACCCGGCACCACCCCATCAAAAGGGATACCAGCCGCCGCACGCCCGTCATACAACGGCATGACCTGCGCCCCCTCTGGTGCGGCACCGGCAAAACCGTATCCATCCACGGCCGTGTTGGGCTGCGGTGGATTTGAACGTTTGGCAAAAACATCTTCGGCCAAAATGCGCCCGCTGACCTGCATCACCGGCAGACTTTCTGCTGCAGTCACCGCCGTTAAGCGTTCGCGCAACAGGCCCAGCGCTTCGTCAACCGGCGTCCAGTTTACCCCGGCTGGCAAGGCAAAACAGTCATTGCGCAAAGGGGGTGGCGCGATATTCGGTTTGCGTTGTGACACTCCCAAAATCCAACCTTCCTCTGCTGCGCTAACATTCAGGTGCCGCGCCAAATCCTGTATCGGCATGCCCGCAAGCGACAGCGCGACCTGCTCAACCTGCCAGGCATCCTTGATCCGGCCTTCCGGCGCGGTCCCGAGGGTGAGCGAGGGCCAGATTTCCACGAACGCAACCGGAGTGTCCAGCACCTCGAACGGCCAAACCGCGACCTTTCCGGTAAAAGTGCGGCGCAGACGGGTCAGCACGGGCAGTCCAGTCATCATCTGACCGCCTACCGCACCAGCCCCACCCATCTGCCAGCAGCTAAAGCTGCCCTTGGCTTCCGGCGCCAACTCAACGCTGCGTCGCTCGGGGAAGGGGGAGTGATAGTCGGCCTTCGTCTTCGGCAGACCGTCAATCTCACGCTTGAGACCATTGAACCAAAACGGTCCCTTGCCGCCAAAAAGGCGGTTGATCTCCCCGGCCAGATCAAACCGGTTGTTTGCTTTTGGCGAATCCTCGATCCGGTGTTCAAACCATTCCCATAGCCCAAGCGGATCGTCAGATCCGGTCAAAGCGCGGGCGAAGCCTTTGGGGTAACCGAAAGGAAAATCAAACCCCAGACACAGCCGCCGTTCCGCTTCAATTTCAGTTGCGATCAGATCATGCAGCCATCGCTCTGCCAACTTGCGGTTTCTGAAATAGGTCGGCCCTTCGTCCACTTTGCCCTGTCGCACAACACAAGCCCAGATCGCATCCTTACGCGGTCGGGGACCGGTGTCGTTTCCGCTGGACCAATCGACCATAGCAAAACTGTTGAAACCGATCACAAACCGACCTCGTGCAAAATGAACTCTGCAATAGCCGGCGTATCATTCAGGTCGAAAACAGGAAGGTCCAGTTCCAGCGGTGTATCGCTGGCAACGGCGCGGATGGTGGAGTTTTCGGGCGCGATCAGCGGATTGTTAGCCTCGGTCCGAAACGCCTCGACCTTAGGGTGGGCTTCACGTTTGAACCCTTCGATCAGAACCAGATCCACGGGCAAAAGGCGTGCCAATAGTTCGTCCAGCGTAGGTTCGGCAGCGCCCCGCAACTCTTGCATGATTGCGACGCGTTGGCCCGAGGCCAAAAGAACCTCGGACGCCCCGGCGGTCCGGTGACGATAGCTGTCGGTGCCAGGCTGATCCACATCAACGCTGTGGTGGGCGTGTTTCACGGTCGAGACGGTAAATCCGCGCCCGGCGATCTCGGCCACCAATCTCTCCATCAACCCGGTTTTGCCCGCGTTTTTCCAACCGGTGACGCCATAAACCCTCATGCCTGCTCCAACAGTTTTTCTGCCAGCGCCAAATCCTCGGGCGTATTGACGTTAAAAAACGGATCGAACGGATCGGCTGAAAACAAGGCCTCGCGCCCGTTGTGACGATCTGTCCACAGCACGACCTTGCGCAGCCCGTCGTTCAGAGCATCGCGCAGATCGTCGCGTAACGCCACGGGCCAAAGTCCGAATGTCGGGTGCCGATTGACGCCTCGGCCCCCACCGGATTTCAGCGCCTCATCCGCGTGGCGCGGCGTGGTCGCCAGCACCAGCGGGTAACCCTGCCCTTCAGCGGCCTGACACAGACACGCCACCAGATCGCGCGGAAAAAACGGCGTGTCAGCCGCCGCAGTCACGATGCTGTCCGCCCCTTGCGAGTGGGCCCAGTCGAGACCGGCAAGAACCCCTGCCAGAGGACCTGCATACCCTTCAATACTGTCTGGCACCACCGGAAGGCCCAGATCACGGAACCGCTTGGGATCGCCGTTTGCGTTCAGTGCCAGACCTTTTACCTGTGGGGCCAAACGGTCGACAACGTGGCTCAGTAAGCTGTGACCACCGATTTGCAGCAGGCCTTTGTCTCCGCCCCCCATGCGGGTGGCCAGACCGCCTGCGAGTATGACGCCAAGAGGTTTGGTCATTCCTGCACCTTCATGCTGCGCGAAGAGAAATCTGTCGTTCGCGTGTTGTAGATCGAAGTCAATTCAATTGGAACGCTGTAGGATACAAGTGGTGCAGGACAAACAACCAAAGGATTAAAGTTCCAACTGACAGAAAAGACGTGGCAGAAACGATATGCGCTGCAAGCTGAGGTTCCTGATCGTAGTGCTTGGCCAGAAGAAAAACGTTTTTCGCGGTCGGCACCGCACAAGAAACGGTGGCCGCGATGGTCCAAAGCGGATCAAGCCCGATAAGGTGCGCAGCCAGCAGGACCAATCCAGGTGAAACGATTAGTTTTACCAAAGTCAAAGACAAAAGCAGAGGCCCAGTCTGTATGATCGTTCTTACACTGGTTGTGAAACCGATCGCAAACAGGGCAACCGCAGCCAGCGCCTGACTGAGCAGTTCCAGGTAATCCGAAACCGCATCCGAAAACCCGATCCCCGTGAAAGAATACGCAACTCCCAAAAGAGTCGCTGCGATAATCGGGTTTTTAAGGACATTCAGGAGAATCTTGTAAACCGGCGTTTTGGCGCGGGCCTTTTGCCCGGCCGAACTTTCCAGCAGAGTAGTCATGACCAGAAGCAAAACAGCGACAACAAGGTTGGCCAAGACCGCAGGCAACGCGCCTTTCGACCCAAATATCGCATGGAGGATCGGCAAGGCAACCAATGCGGTATTCGATGCAACGGCGGCAAAAGCCGCAACTGTTGCAGAGCCTGCTTCAAACTTCAGAACGACCTTCAGACAGACAAACAAAGCCACAAACAAAAGCAGCAGCGTCCCACCATAGGAAATATAAAAGCCATAGTTCAGGAGGTTTTCAAACTCTTCCTGCCCGATCAGATAGAACATGATGGCAGGGATCAGGACATAAACCGCAAATTGTACAAGTGCGTCCGACGTGTCCTCGCCAAGGAGCTTGGTCCACGAGAAAACATACCCGGTCAAGATGACCGCAAAGACCGGCGCAATAAGGTTGATCAGTTCCATAAAGCTCTCAAGTCATCGCTTCCCGTTTCCCAAATCACTGCACCCCAGTTTAGGGCAAATCTCTGGAAATGCGCAGGTTTTTTCCCAGCACGCTTACGGATGGCGTTTCAAGCCCGAGAGCTTTTCCTGCGGTGCTTGTTATCCTCAACCGCGATGGTCGCGGGGTTTGCGTCGCGTAGCAATCGATCTTCGCCCGACAAACACACGAACCGCTGCCCGCGCATGCGGCCAATCAGGGTCAGGCCAACCTCGCGCGCGATCTCGACGCCCCAGGCGGTAAAACCGGACCGGGACGCCAGAACCGGGATGCCCATCATCGCGGTCTTGATCACCATTTCAGAGGTCAGACGGCCAGTGGTATACAGGATTTTGTCATCTGCCGCTGCGCCTTCCGACAGCATCCAACCCGCGATCTTGTCGACCGCATTGTGACGGCCCACATCCTCCATGTAGACCAGTGGTCGGTTTTCATGGCACAGGACCGTACCGTGAATTGCACCTGCCTCAAGATACAAAGACGGGGTTCGGTTGATCTTGGCCGCAAGATCATACAGCCACGAGGTTCGCACCTGAACTTGCGGCAGTTGGACGCCCTCTAGCCCCTCCATCATGTCACCGAACACCGTGCCCACGGCGCAACCGCTGGTGCGGGTCTTTTTCTTTAGCTTGTCTTCGTAGGACGTCTCGCGCGCGGTGCGGACCACGACGGTTTCCAGATCGTCGTCATAGTCGACGCGGGTAATTTCGTCATCCGCCAACAGCATGCCCTGATTGCGCAGAAAGCCCAGCGCCAGGTATTCCGGGTAATCGCCGATCGTCATCGCAGTCACGATTTCCTGCGCGTTGAGGAAGATCGTCAGGGGCCGCTCTTCCACGACCGAGATCCGGCTGACTGCACCATTCTGGTCTACGCCCTCAACCGCGCGGGTCAGACGCTCCGCGCCGGGATCGGGGGCGATGACGTAATCCGAGGCATCTGTTTCCTTAGCCAATTGCAACCCTCTTCCAAGACCGATACTGCTGCGGCCAACACCATAGGATCAAGACATGGCAAGCACCACATCCAAGTCATACTATTGGAAGGGTTTTCGCGACGGGACCCCGTTTATCTTCGTCGCTATCCCCTTCGGTACCCTGTTTGGGGTCTTTGCAACCGAAACCGGGTTGACCATCGTCCAGACGATGGCATTCACCGCCACCGTTTTTGCCGGGGCCGCGCAGTTCGCGGCGCTGCAATTGCTGCAGGACAATACGCCCACCGTGATCATTCTGGCGTCGGCTCTGGCGGTAAATCTGCGCATGGCAATGTATTCAGCCTCGTTGACGCCATTTCTGGGGTCGGCACCGCTATGGCAAAGGGCATTCGCCGCCTATCTGATCGTGGACCAGTCCTATGCCTGCAGCATTGTTCGGTTCGAGAAAGAGCCACACATGACCACACCCCAGCGCATGGCCTATTTCCTGGGCTCGGTCACGCCAATCACGCCATTGTGGATTTTAGCCACGTTTCTAGGCGCGGTTCTGGGCACCAAGATTCCCGAAAGCTGGGCGCTGGATTTCGCGCTGCCGATTACTTTTCTGGCCATGATTGGACCGATGCTGCGCACCATGCCTCATGTCGTTACGGCACTCGTGGCGATAACCGTGTCGCTGTTAACGGTTGCTGTGCCGTACAATCTTGGTCTGCTGATCGCAGGGTGCGCGGGCATGATGGCCGGGGCGCAGGCTGAACTGTGGACGCTCAAGAAAGAAGCAACGTCATGAATTCTGTCGACACAGTCACCATGTGGGTCATCATCGTCGGGCTGGCGCTTGGCAGCTACGGTCTAAGGTTCGTGTTTATCGGGCTGGTCGGCGACCGTCCGATGCCACCCTGGGTCCTGCGCCATCTTCGTTACACCGCGGTGGCTATCCTGCCTGCCTTGATTGCCCCGCTGGTGGTCTGGCCGACCGCAACCGAAGGACAACCGGACGTCAGCCGCATGGCTGCGGCCACGGTTGCGCTGGTTGTCGGCCTGATCACAAAAAACGTGCTTGCGGCAATCTTCACCGGTGCCGGCACGTTATACGGGTTGCTGTACCTATTGGGATGATGTCGCGTCCAGCTCGTTAAGACGGTCATTGTTGAAGGCCAGTCCCTGTTGCAGGTCGGCGTCGTCGAATTCCCGGTACTCTGCAGTTTCAACACCTGGCAACTGGGCGAACTGGTCAGACAGATTGATGGGGTAAAACGTGGTCCCGATCTGCTCGAATCCAGGAACTTGCTGCAAAAGCTGCGCGGTTGAATTTGCGCAGAACGCGCCTGCCACTGGCCCCATTTGCTTGGCCAGTTGCAACGCAACTTCGGCCTGTTGCGGAGAGACTTCTATCGTCTGGATACGCGCATAATGCGTTTCCCGCGCATGGCTGCTGCGATAGGCACGTTCTACGGCCGGGGTAATCCCATACAGCACGTCATTCTTCACTGGCACGATATCCGCCCGAAACGATCCTGCCGGGTCAAAAATCACGCGTTCGCTGCCGCTGATCATAAGCGACGTGTGCGCGCCCGATCCAGTTCGGGTATTGATCATTGTGTACAGCGTAAGAGTCGAAGGACCCGGATCCCGGTAGGATCGGGCTGAAATCTCGGACTGATCCGCCTGTGGCCGCTGCGATCCGGTGCATCCAGCCACAGTCACCGCCAACAGGCAGGCAAGCAGAATCCTGATCACGGTTTACCCCGCTTTTCAGTTAAGAGGCAAAGACCGCCAGAAACAGACAAAGAATGGCAATCGCGACCACACACCACGTGACGGCCTTGATAAACCCATTGAAAGTCTTGGTTTGAACGTTGATGTCCATTTCGCCGTGCTTGTATTCAGCCATGAGTATACGAGTCCTAGTTCGCGTGTTTGAAGTGTTGGATAATCGAAAATCCAAAGGCTGTCACCACGTCATTCGGGCGCAGGGGCCAGCGTTCTGAGCACAGAGCACCCCGGATACCCGAATCCCCAGCGCCATGGCAGGCCGGAACACGGACCGCCGCCCAAACGGACCGCCGTGAACATAGCCTCGGCAGTGACGGCGTGGGCAGTCCGAATCTGGTCAGGTGTCATGTCGTACCGCTCGGCGTAGTCGTCAGCATAGTCCTCGCCGTGCTGTTTGACGCAGCCGCGCAGGGCATCGTCAGCGGCCATGCGCGCCTCAAAACTGTCATCGGCCTGCGTCGCACCGCCTGCATTGTGATAGGCGCGGTCATGCGTCACGCAGCAATATTCCCAAGGGGGATGTGCCTCATACAGCGCGCGGAACTTTGGGAAGGTCTCGGCCACAAAGCGCCAACTGGTAGACAGACCGCCGGAACACCCGTCTGTTTCGAAAGGAACCGGAGCGGCCTCACCCTTTTGCGCAATCAAAGCGCGATGCGCGGGCATTTCAATCGTGCGCATAAAATCCTGCGCCACAGCCGGTGCAGCCGCCAGCACAAAAGCAACCGCCAGGCTATGGGCTTGCATCGCGCATCGCCTGCGTATCGAAGGACATGCCGAAGGTCGTCGCGAGCCACAGCAGCAAGCGCTCCGCCGGGCCCATTTCCGCCCGCACCCGCAAAACCTCGTTGGCCATTGCAGGACGGTCGGTGATCAGTCCATCCACACCCATTGAAGCCATGGCTGACATCTGCAACGGATCGTTGACGGTCCAAACGTAAATGTCCTTTCCTGCCTCTTGAACGGAACGCACAAGCCTTGGGGTCGCCATCGCAGCGTTGACGGCCACAAAATCGCCTTCCAGCCCGGTCAGGTCACCAATGGCCGTTGCTGCCAGAACACCGGCGCGCCAATCGGGACGGATGGACTTCATCTTTTGCACTGCCGGGTATTTCAGTGACATGGTGGCAATGTCGTCCTGCATCCCCATCTCTTCGACAAGGGCCGCGACGCGGTTTTCCAGATCGACATCGTGGCCGTAATACTTCAGCTCGATGATGACCTTGGATTTCCCTTTCGCGGCCTCCAGCACCTCGCGCAGCGTCGGCGTGCGTTCCTCGGCGTATTCGGGGCCGTACCAGCTACCGATATCGATCTGGGCGATGTCTTCCATCGTCGCATCCCAAACCTTTAGATCAACACCCGCCAGTTTCATAAAATCACTGTCATGGGCCACGACAACCACATCATCCGCCGTTTCCTGCACATCGATTTCGACCCAATCTGCGCCATCCTCAATTGCCTTGCGTACGGATGCCATCGTGTTTTCAGGCCGCAGCGCGGCAGCCCCCCTGTGACCGATGACCTCGGCGCGGTCCGGTGCCTGTATACGCTCCAGCAAATGCTGCCCGAACCAACCCCCAATCAGCAAGGCAGCCAGCGCGAAACCAACCGCCGTAAACAACTGTGTCCCAAGGCGGCGCGGCTCGGCGTGCGGGGGGTCTGATATTTTTGTTTCAAAGAAACCGTCCAGCACGATCGCCAAGGCCCCAAGGGCCGTAGCGGCCAGGATCAACCCGGCCAGTGTCCAAAGACCAACAATCATCAAACTGTATGTCAGAGCCAGACGCAGATGATTTGAGCCTTCCAGTGGCACCAAGGCAAACAGAATTCCCGCCACCCACGCGATCAGGGCCGCAATCGCCAGCCTTACGATCAACCACACAGCCAGCTCAACTTTGAGACGCCCGCGCTTGCCCTCCATCCGGAGCGCGCTGATGTTGAACGCATGCGCCGGGTGAACGTTCTCGAACAGAACCAGATGAAGCGACAGGGCCCAAGCCGACAGGCGTCGGATCAGCACCCAGGCCATGATCAGACCCAACACGCCGATCAGCACCACGGCCACCCAGAAGGACGGTGGGTGGAACGTGAGGTAGTAATTGATATCGTATTCCGTCAGCGTCCACCACGCGATCACCGCAGCCACCACAGCAAATGGCAGCACCAACGCCAGAATGCGCAGCACAAATCGTACCGCAAAACCAAAAAGCGACGGCAAGCGGGATAAGATCAGACCGATGGCAGAGCTACCAGCACGCCACGGGTCGCGGGCTTTCATGCGCAAAGACCCGGCCATGACGGAAAAGACAAACACCTCGACCAGCAGAAACAGGCTGAGCACCACAACGGCGGCAACAAAACCTGCAGGCGAAAAGATGAACGCTGCGATGTCCTGATCGGTCACAGCGGTCTGGTTCGATAGCAACACCGCAAGGTTGACCGTGATCGCCACACCCGGTGCGATCAAAGCGATCAACAACAGTCGCATAACAAGATAGATGGGTACGAACACGCGGCGACGTGCCCACGCACCCTTATAGGCGGTTGAAACGGTTGTAAAACTGGACACGTGAGGCCCCCTGAAATGACTAAGTCATTCAAGGCTGCGAAGACGTGAATTGCAAGTCAGCGGATCAGCTTTCTTCCAGATCGGCCGCCAGTCGAAATCCGATGCGATTGGCGGGCTTGTCCTGTACGGATTTGGGCAATGCGCGCAGCATCACGTTCAGCTGGCTGACATGTTGCACCAGCTGGGTTCGTGCCCCGGTCGCGTCCGAGCCGTAAAATGTGATGATATCAGGATCAAAATATCCCATCCCTTCGATCCGCATCACGCCGGCATCGCCGCCGGTAAAGCCCATGGCGACCTCGTGATCAGCGTCAAGTGTCTTTTCAAAGTTCTGAATGTAGAGGATCAGCCGCTCATAAGCCCATTGTGCGGGGCTTTTGCTGGCGACAGGTTTTTTCAATTGTCCGGGCAGATCCTTTGCACCGGATTCGGCGTTCGGACTTGCATGCACCTCATAGCAACGAGGCAAGGCCGCAGCCTCTGCAGCTTCGGCCGACGTTTCGATTTTGTCCTGCATAGCTCTACCTTTTGCGCTGAAACTCCCAAGCCCCATCCGCACGCCGAGTTCGGGTGACAATTCCAATGTGGTAGAGATGATTCAGATGTGCAACCGCTTCGACCAGCGCAAGCCCGTACTCCCCTTCGCCGATCTGGCGTTTAAACAAAGGGGTAAAGCACGCGGCCGCGGTTTTTGGTGTGTCCAGAAAATCCTGTAACCGCTCAAGCGCGCTGTGATGATTTTCGATCAGCTGCTTCATCCGGATAGGAAGACCGGTGAAGGGCAGCTTATGACCGCCAAGTGCCAGTTGTTCAGGCCGGGCCAGTTCTTTCAACCGTTCACAGGCTTCCAGCCATTCAGCCACCGGATCCGCCATCGGTTCAGTAACATAGACGCCCAGATTGGGGCTGATTGAGCTGAGGATCTGGTCGCCCGTGATCACCAGATTATCGTCGCGGCTCCAGAATGTGGCATGTTCAGGGGCATGGCCGTTGCCCATGTGCACGTCCCAGTCCCGCCCGCCCATACGGATCACGCTGCCCTGTTTGATCCGGGTAAATCCCAACGGCATCGGGTAAACGGTGTCACAGAAGTTGAATGGCCGCTGCGTCATCCGTTTGGCCAGAAATTCTGCATCCATCCCGGCACTGCGATAGTAATCCAGAGTTTCCTGCGGCCAGCTTTCCTGCACATCCAGTTGCAACATGCGCGCGAACAGCCACGCCGTGCGGGTTGTGACCAGTTCGGCGCCATGCTCGGACTGGAACCACCCAGCGTTGCCGATATGGTCGGGATGATGATGCGTCACGACGATCCGGGTGATCGGCTTGCCACCCAAGGGTCCGGCCATAAGCGACTCCCAGATCCGGCGTGTCTTGTTCGAAGACATCCCCGTATCGATCACCGTCCATCCATCACCATCGTCCAGCGCATAGACATTGACGTGATCCAAGGCCATGGGCAGCGGCAAGCGCATCCACAACACACCTTGGGCTATCTCAACCGCCTCACCCTCTGCCGGAGGGTCAGGCCAAGGATATCGGATCGCCAGGGGAGTGTTTCCGTCCATCACGCTGCCAGTTCTTCGGCGCTGAGCGCATACAGGTCGTCCGCACCATTCTGCACCTGAACCAGAAGACCGGTATGTTCCGGCAGCAGCGCATTGATGTAGTAACGCGCCAGTTTAAAGCGCGGACCACCGGGGTCGGTCAGCGCCGCTTTTAGGTGGTAATGCGCGCCCAGAACACGGGCAAAGGCGTGCAGATAGGGCACCGCACCAGCGAACCGCGCGTTCATGTCAGTCTGCGCCACGATCCACTCGGTTGTTTCGCGCAGGCTCTCGGTAGCCTCCCAAACCGGGCCAGCAAGATCCGGCATCGTGGCGCGGGCCTGTTCGGCGTGGTCCTCGATCTCGTCCAGAAGGCGCGATGCGGCCTCCCCCCCATCCATCATCTTGCGTGCAACAAGGTCCATGGCCTGAACGCCGTTGGTGCCCTCGTAAATCGCGGTTACGCGGACATCACGGTAGTATTGCGCAGCACCCGTTTCTTCAACGAACCCCATGCCGCCGTGGACCTGCACACCGGTCTCAGCCACGCGTATCCCTGTCTCTGTCCCGAAGGCTTTACAGATCGGCGTCAGCAAAGCGGCCCTTGCGTTCCACTCAGCATCCCCAGTGGCGTTGGCCATATCAATCGCGGCCGCATTAGCCAGCATGATGGCTCGCGCGGCAAACGTATCGGCGCGCATGCTCATCAGCATCCGCCGCACATCGGCATGGTCCACGATCGAACCCGAGGGCGTCTTGCCCTGCTTGCGCTCCATCGCATAAGCCAACGCGTGCTGATAGGCACCTTCAGCAGCACCCACACCCTGGCCGCCCACACCAAGGCGGGCATTATTCATCATGGTGAACATCGCGGCCATACCGCCGTGTTCTTTCCCAACAAGCCAGCCTTTGGCACCATCATACTGCATCACGCAGGTCGGCGAACCATGCAGGCCCATTTTATGCTCGACCGAGACAACCTTCAGATCGTTGGCCACACCGGGGTTGCCATTCTCATCGGGCAGGAACTTTGGCACCAGAAACAGCGAAATTCCTTTGGTTCCGGGCACCCCATCGGGCAGGCGTGCCAGCACAAGGTGGCAGACATTTTCTGTGAAATCGTTGTCGCCCCACGAGATGAAGATCTTCTGCCCTGTCACTGCGTAGGTCCCGTCTCCGTTTGCCTCGGCCTTCGTGGTCAGCGCCCCTACGTCCGAGCCTGCGCCCGCCTCGGTCAGGTTCATCGTGCCAGCCCACTCGCCCGATATCATCTTGGGCAGGTAAAGCGCCTTCAGCTCGTCACTTGCATGGTGTTCCAGTGCCTCGATCTGTCCCTGGGTCATCAGCGGTGCCAGTTGCAAGGACAAGCAGGCCGCCGACATCATCTCATTCACCGCCGTGGTCAGAGTCATCGGCAGGCCCATGCCGCCATATTCCGGATCGCCGCTCATCCCGACCCAGCCGCCTTCGGCAATTGCCTTCCAGCCGTCAGCATAGCCCGGAGAGGTCCGCATCACTCCGTTTTCAAGACGCGCAGGCTCCAGATCACCGGGACGCTGCAAGGGGGCCATCACCTCTTCGCACAGCTTGCCTGCCTCCTTCAGGATCGCGCTGACCACATCTTCACTGGCGTCCGAGAATTTTTCAGTCGCTGCGATCTGATCGAATCCCACGACGTGGCGGAACAACACTTCGTAGTCGGAGATGGGGGCACGGTATGGCATGTCTTCCCTCGGGTTTGTCTGACGTGTTTTTGTGGTTGGGGTTGGAAATTCCAAAACCCACCTTTATGCATCCGGTATAGAGTGAATACCTAATCGGCCCCATGCTACACGCAATCAAAACGCGGCGTCACCAGATATGATCCCTAACGGCACTTTGGACTTGTCCGCCGATCCCGACGGAATCGCGCAGGCGGCGGACCTGCTGCGTCAAGGCCTGTTGGTCGCCTTTGCCACCGAAACGGTTTATGGGCTGGGCGGGGACGCATGCAACGGCAGGGCCGTTGCCAGCATCTACGCAGCAAAAGGGCGGCCCAGTTTTAACCCCTTAATAGCGCATGTGTCATCTGCCGAGGCGGCACGCCGTTTCGTGCAATGGTCCGATATGGCCGAGACACTGGCCGCAGCTTTCTGGCCCGGTCCCCTGACCATGGTTCTGCCGTTGAAAAAGGGGCACCGGATTTCTTCACTGGTGACAGCCGGGCTGGATACGCTTGCGGTTCGCGTACCGGCACACGGCACCGCACGGGCACTGCTGACTGCCTTCGGTGGCCCGGTCGCGGCACCCTCGGCCAACCCCTCGGGTCAGATCAGCCCGACAACAGCGGATCACGTGCGTGCGGGTCTGGGGGGTCGCATCGCCGCCATTCTGGACGACGGCCCGTGTGGTGTTGGCGTGGAATCCACCATCGTGGGGCTGGCCGGAGAGCCCAGTCTTCTGCGTCCCGGCGGTGTGGCACTGGAAGACATCGAATCCGTGTTGGGTTTGCGGTTGCACCTGCATCAGGCCGGAGATCTGCTGACCGCTCCGGGCCAACTTCAATCGCACTATGCCCCGGACGCTCCGGTGCGCCTGAACGCTGAAAATCCGCACGGTGACGAGGTTTTGCTGGGCTTTGGCCCGGTCCCGTGCGATCTGAACCTGTCGGAAGTAAGTGATCTGGACGAAGCCGCAGCCAATTTGTTCTCGGCCCTGCACACGCTGAACGCGACAGGCCGCCCAATCGCCGTTTCACCGATTCCTGACCAAGGTCTGGGCGTGGCCATCAACGACCGTTTGCGTCGTGCCGCAGCGCCACGCGACACGTGATCAGGCGCGCCCGGCGCTGGCCGACAGGGTCAGCGGGTCTACACCCAGCGTGGCCAACGCGGCCTCCCACTTGCTATCATCGGGCACGTCGAACACCAGTTTCGAGGTCGCTTCAGTGGTCAGCCAGCCGTTCATTGCGATCTCTTCCTCCAACTGGCCGGGCCCCCAACCGGAATAGCCCAGCGCCAGCGTCGAATTCAAAGGCCCCCGCCCCGAGGCCAGATCTTCGAGTATGTCCAGCGTTGCCGTCATGCTGAAATCATCTGAAATCTGCATCGAATGCAGATTGGCCTCATAATCAGCGCTGTGCAGGACAAAGCCGCGCGACATCTCGACCGGCCCGCCGAAATGCACCAGACGTTCACCCACGACAGGGATGCGGCAAGCGATATTCAGCTGGCTCAATAGGGTTTTGATCCGCAAATCCGATGGCTTATTGACGATCAGCCCCATTGCCCCGTCATCACCATGGCTGCAAATGAAAACAACCGAGTGATCGAAGCGCGGATCCCCCATACCAGGCATCGCAATCAACAGTTTTCCAGTCAGGTCCATTGAATTTTGACTCTCGCTTCGTCCTCATTCAACAATGGCCCCGGCATATGGGGATTGGCAAGGGATCAAGCCACATTTCGCCAGATTTCATCCAAGTGACCGGAACGTGACTTGGATTCGCGGCACAGACCGCGCATGTATACCATATGAAGCGTTTACTTAAGTCGACTGCAGTCGCGCTGACCGCCTGTGTCATGCTGAACGCCCCTGCGCAAGCGCAGCGGGTGAATGACGTTGTGCAACTGGATATTCTGGATGGCGGGCGCACAGCCAGTGGCACCTACCTTGGCGCGCTCAGGTTGACGTTGCAGGATGGGTGGAAAACCTATTGGCGCGCGCCTGGCGATGCGGGTATCCCACCGCAGTTTGACTGGCGGAGTTCACAGAATGTGGGTGACGTATCGATCACCTGGCCGGCACCCGAGGTGTTTGTTCAAAACGGGCTACAGTCCATTGGCTACGCCGATCAACTGGTGCTTCCAGTTGAGATCACCCCCCGCAACCCAGCTAAACCTGTGCGGCTGCGCGGGGACATGGATTTGGGCGTCTGCAAGGATGTCTGCATTCCCGAAAGGTTGGATTTCGACCACATGCTGGACGCCAACGCCGCGCGCAACCCGGCAATCGCCGCTGCGCTGGCGCAGCGCCCCTTCTCGGCGAAAGAGGCACGCGTGTCTGCCGCCAGTTGTCACCTGACCCCCACGTCGGACGGCATGCAAATCGAAGCCCGCGTCACAATGCCCTCGGCCGGTGGCCGTGAGATTGCGGTGATCGAACCGGGCGATCCGACATTGTGGGCCTCGCAGCCCGAGACAACCCGCCAAGGCGACACGCTGGTAGCCACATCCGAAGTGATCAGCGCCTCGGGCGGATCTTTTGCCTTGGACCGATCTGACATTCGGATCACGGTTCTGGGTGCCAATCACGCGGTCGACATTCAAGGATGCAGCGCAGGCTGAAGCATGCAGAAAACTCCGAAGATCGGCGCGCTTGCCGTCGTGGTGCACAATGACCGGGTCCTACTTGTGCAACGCAGCAAGCAACCTGATGCAGGGCTTTGGGGTTTTCCCGGCGGTCACGTCGAATGGGGTGAGACAGTCATGCGGGCCGCGCAGCGGGAATTGCATGAGGAAACCTCGGTCGTCGCCGAGCCACTGCACTATCTCGATAACCTGGACTTATTGCGCCACGACGATCAGGGCAGCGTCCAAACACATTACTTGCTGGTGGGGGTCGCCTGCCAATATCGATCTGGCACCCCCTTGGCCGGAGATGACGCGCAGGACGCCCGCTGGTTCCCAATTGAACGGATCAGGCAAGGCGATCTGCAAATGAGCAACCGGGTTATCGACCTATTGGAGACTGCACTGCGTTGGTCTTAAGCCTCTCGCCCCCGTAGCCGCACATAAATCAGTGAGGACAGCAGGAAGCTGACCAACAGGATCAGGACCGCCCCGGCAACGAAAGCACCCAGCCCCATTTGCAGGGCCACGACACTCTCGGCCCCTCCATATAACTCCGAAAGCAGGCCGAACGGCGTACCAGCTATCGCAGGCCAGATCATAGTCACCCCGAACCAGACCAATAGCGCAAGCGCCGTAGCCGCCACCGCGCCCTGCACCACCCGATCCGGCGCCCGCAGCGCACGACGCATCGCCGTCATCGGGCGCGACAGGTCGTTCAGAATGGCCAGCAGCGCCGGGACCAGCAACAGTACCAGCAACATTCCGAAGCCCAACCCATAGACCAGCGTGATCACCGTGGGTTTGAGAAACTGCGCCTGTGTGGAGCTTTCGTATAGCAACGGCGTCAGCCCCAGAACCGTAGTGAGTGTCGTCAGCATCACCGGGCGCAAACGGTCTGCCGTGCCCTCGACAATCGAAGGCACCAGCCCGCGCTCCTGCTGGTAGCCGTCAATTGTTGTTACCAGCACGATCGAGTCGTTGATGATGATCCCGGTCATCCCCAGCAAGCCGATCACGGTGAACATGCTGAGCGGCACATCCCAGATGTAATGCCCCCAGATCGCGCCCACCAACCCAAAAGGAATGATCGCCATGACCACGACGGGCCGTGTCCAGCTGGCAAAAACCCAGGCCAGCACAAGGTAGATACCTGTCAGACACAGGATCAGCCCTGTGCGCGCCTCGGACAGGAATTCATTCTCCTGCTCGCTCAGGCCTGACATCTGCCATTCGACTTGCCGCTCGGATGCGATCTTGGGCAATATCTCTTCGCCCATAGCACGCTCAATCTCAGCAGCGCGGGCCGGATCATCCTCTGCAATGTCTCCGTTCACTGTCAAAACCCGCAGCCCGTTTTCGCGCCGGATGCTTGAAAATCCCGCTTTCCGTTCGACCGATACGATGTCGGCCAAGGGCACATAAACACCGTCTGGTGTGCGCATCAGTGTGCGCTCAAGGAAATCAGCGGTCAGTTCGTTTTCTGGTAGTTCGACACGTATCTCGGCACTGCGCGGACCATCAGGGAATGTCGCCGCCTCGATACCGTTGAGCCGATCCCGCAGCACGCGGCCCAGCGTTTCGATCCGGAAGCCCAGCGCCTCACCTTTCGCAGTCAGGTCCAGAATGAACTCTTCCTTGTCATAAGCGAGGTTGTCTTCAAGCGCAGAAACTTCGGGGTATTTTGATAACTCCGCCTGCAAATCCTCAGATGCCTGTTTCAGCGCGTCCAGATCGGCACCAGAGAATTGCACGTCGATCGCATCCCCACCGGGACCAGACCGCCAGCCTCGGAAACTGAGCAGTTCGACCTTCGGGTGGCGGGGCACGTAATCCCGCAGATCAGCCACAAACTCAAAACTGGAATAAGGGCGCAGATCGGCGTCGATCAACTCAACCGAGATTCCGCCCAGCAGGTCGGCATCCTTACCATCGGCGGCAGACAGACCACGACCAGCGGTACCCCCGACCTCGGCCAGAACATATTCGATTGGATTGCGGCCGTGACGCTCTTCATAAATTTGGCCCATTTCTTCGACCGCCACCTGCAGCTGACGCATCATGGCAAGCGTGTCATCACGGGTCGCGCCTTCGACCATGATGAAGTTCCCCGTCACTGATCCCTGTTCGGGTGCATTGAAAAAGCGCCAGTTCACGTCGCCTTTGATAAACAATGCAATCTGGCTGGACAGTATCACTACCATGATCGCGACAACCACATATCGCGCCCGGACCACCCAAGCGATCAACGGGCGAAACAGCGTATCCCGCACCCAACGGAACCCGCGATTGACTACGCGATTGGGCAAGTCGTACCAGTGTTCCTTAGCAGAGTGCGTAATCGCATGAGCCATGTGGTTGGGCAGGATCAGGAAGCATTCGATCAATGAGGCGATCAGCACCGCGATAACAGTGAACGGGATGTCATAGATCAACTCTCCGAACCGGCCGCCAATTGCGGTCAACCCGAAAAACGCGATCACGGTGGTCAGCGTAGCGGCGAAGACCGGCATTGCCATGCGCTGCGCTGCCCGTTCAGCGGCGACGACTGGCGCTTCGCCCAGCCGCCGGGCACGGAAATCAGCATGTTCACCCACAACGATGGCGTCATCCACCACGATACCCAGCGTGATGATCAGCCCAAACAGCGAGATCATGTTGATCGACAGCCCACCGATATACATGAACGCAATGGCGGCTGACATCGCCACAGGAATACCCGCCGCAACCCAGAACGCGATACGCGCGTTCAGGAACAGAAACAGCAAGCAAACCACAAGGCCTAAACCCACCAACCCATTGTCAACCAGAATATCCAGACGGTCGGTGATGGCTTGGGCGCGTGTTCGGATCAGCTCGGCCGTGACGCCTTGGGGCAGACTCGCCTGCATTTCAGCGACCACATCCTCAACCGTGTGCTGCACCTTGATCGCGTCACCCAGGTTCGAGCGGTCCACGCGCACCGACATGGCCGGGTTTTCACCCACAAAGTAGCTGCGGTTGCGGTTGACGCCCTCAACCCTGATCTCAGCTACATCGCCAACATAAAGTTTCGATCCATCGGCATAGTTACGCAGCGCGATGCTTTCGATCTCTTCCGGACTGCGCTTTTCTGTACCGGTACGGATGCGGGCATTAGCTCCTGTGACGTCTCCGGCCGGGTTGGTGATCGCCTCGGCTGCGATGGCCTGGGCAATTTCGGACAGGGTGATGTCATTTGCGATCAACTGTGCCGTTGGCACCTCGACCACCACGCGCGGCGCGGCGAGACCCCGGATCGTGGTGCGGGTTACGCCGGCCGCAAACAGGCGATTGATCAATTCATCGGTGAACTTGGCCAGTTGATCCGGATCGACGGGGCCAGTTACAACCACATCGGTAACCCGATCACGCCACGCACCGCGTCGGATCGTTGGTTCTTCGGCATCTTCCGGCAGGTTAGTGACACCGTCGACAGCAGTTCTGACTTCGTCCACCGCCCGCGACATGTCCCAGTTAGGCTCGAACTCCAGCCTTATGTGGGCAGACCCCTCGCGCGAGGTTGAGGTCGTGTCGGTCACGCCTTCTACTGCAAGCAACTCCGGCTCCAGAAGCTGAACGATGCCGCTATCCACATCTTCTGGTCCCGCTCCCTCCCACGAGACCCGAACATCCACGCGCTCAAGTATCACGTCGGGGAAGAATTGCGCGCGCATCGCGGGGATCGCCGCCGCGCCTAGAACCAGCATTAGCAGCAGAAGAAGGTTGGCCACCGTGCGATGCCGGGTGAAGTAGCTGAGAATTCCACCCGCCGCGCCGGGGATTTTGCGCATCATGGCGCTTACCCCCCGGCCCGTGTCTCGATGCTACGCACCAAAGCGGCGGGAACTTTGACCTCGTTCAACTGTCCCAAAACGCGTGCCTTCATGTCATTGGGCATCTGGTCGCTTGCCTCAACCTGCGCCACCAGTTGCGCGCGCAGCTCCTCGGACAGCTCCACCATGTCAGGGTCGGCATTGGCCTCAACCCGCAATGGCCGCACCCGGACCCCGCCGCCCAACAAGGGCGTCCTGCCAACCACAACCTCGCGCCCCTCCAGCCCGTCCCCTCGCAGCAGGACCTCGTCGCCTTGACGGCGGATCAGTTGCACCGGCAGAACCTCAAGCCGGTCATCCGCGCCAAGCACCAACACGGTGCCGGCCGAGTCCAGAACCGATGATGGCAGACGCACCACGTTGTCCAATGGCTGCTCTTCGACAGTGACCGTCACGAAATCACCCGGTTTGAAGCCCGGCGCATCATCCAGCCGCGCGTAAATCAGACGGCCTGTCTGCCCTTCCCCGGCCGAGCCGCTGTCACGGCTGATACGCCCCGTGGCCGTCAGATCAGTTCCCGTCACCTCAAGCGAAACAGTTACCGGAGCGTCGATCAACTTGCCGCCTGCGTCCAACAAGCGCACATATTGTGCTGTCGAGACACGGAAAGCGACCTCCAACGCGTTGGGATCTACTAATTCCGCCAGTTTTTCATTGGCTGATACCAGCCGCCCTTCGACCAATGAAACATCGGTCAATGTCCCGTCGAACCCCGCGCGGACCGTCATGTCGTCCAGATCACGTTCAGCGGCTTCAAGCGCGATACGGGCGCGAGACAATAAAGTGGCGGCCTGGTCAACCCGGGACTCGGCCTGCGCCAGGGCAATGCGGCGGGCCAGAACAGATTGCTGGGCGGCAGCCTCGGCCAGTTCCGCCTCTTCCACGGCGGCAGGTGTTCCGACGCCCCGGCCTTGCAGATCTTTCTGACGCTGCAAGGCACGCCCGCGCAATTCCGCCTGCGCGGTGGCCGAGTTCAGCTCATCCTGCGCCAAGAGCAGCGAGCGTTCCGCGTCACGCTCTTCGAACTGCGCATCCAACAGATCGGACTTGGCCCGATCCAGCGCTGATTGTGCATCCGCCGGGTCAAGTTCCACCAAGACCTCTCCGGCTTGAACGACGCCACCATCCTCGAAATCGTCCGCCAGTGCGATGACCCGACCGCCAAGCGCTGCGCGCAGTTCCAACCGGCGACGGCTTTGCACCTCGCCAAAGGCTTCGAGGTAAGGTGTAACTGTCTGAAATTCTGCACGCTGCACGCTGACGGCGAAGGTACGTTCACGCGCCTCGGGTGGGGCACTATCCCTGTTCAAAGCCTCTTGCACCGCGCTGGCGATGAGTTGAACCGCGACAAACAACAGTGCCAGCGTCAGAAACGCCAGAAAGACACCAAAAAGGCTTTGCCTCAAGAATCGCATCAATCACTTACCCCGGTCGCATCAGGCTGCCATCTGAAAAAGGTAGCCGGACAAAGGAAAATGCCAAGCCACAAAGCGGTTTCAACCAGTTATACGCGCGTCCAGTCTACTTCCGTCGAAGATGTTCGTCCAATCGGGGCATTATTTCCACGAAATTGCAGGGTCGGTGGCGATAATCGAACTGTTTTTCCAAAATTCCGTCCCATGCGTCTTTGCAGGCCCCGGGGCTGCCAGGTAACGCGAACAGATAGGTGCCCTGTGCCACGCCGCCGGTCGCGCGCGATTGAACGGCCGATGTGCCGATCTTTTCCATGGACACAATGGTGAAAACCGTGCTGAACGCCTCGATTTCTTTTTCATAGACGTCCCGATGCGCCTCAACTGTCACATCTCGGCCGGTCAGCCCTGTGCCGCCAGTCGAGATCACAACGTCGATATCGGGATCACCGACCCACAGCCGCAGCTGTGCCGCAATTTCGGCGCGCTCATCCCGGATGATCTTGCGATCCGCCACCAAATGGCCCGCGCGTTCGATCTGGTCGACCAGTGTTTGGCCAGAACGATCTTCGTCCTGCGAGCGTGTGTCCGAGACCGTCAGAACGGCGATCCGGACCGGGATGAATTCAATACTCTCGTCAATGCGCGACATGTGGCGTCAGGCCCTTTCCATTATGGCAAGCCGGACGGCGAGGGCTGTGAAGATACCCCCGGTTGTCCAGCCCATGATACGTGAGGCGCGCGGGTTCGAGATCAGAACCCTCCCCGCGCCACCGGCAAAAATGCCAACCATCCCATTCACCACGAAACCTCCCAGCGCGATGATCACGCCGAATATCAGAAATTGCGGCAGGATCGGGCCGTTGGCGGGGTTCACGAATTGCGGGATAAATGCCAGCACAAAAAGGATGACCTTGGGGTTGGTTAGGTTCACCACCATTCCATCGCGAAACGCGTAACGCGTCGGTTTTGCAGGTGTTTCGGCGGTGATCGCCCCGTGCTGGATCACGCCCCACGCAAGGTACAGCAGATACGCCACGCCCACCCAACGGATTACGTCGAACAGCCACGGCATGCTGGAGACCACGGCTCCCAGCCCGAGCCCGGCCAACAGCACGTGCACCATTAGGCCAATAGAGATTCCGGCACTAGCCACCAGAGCTGGTTTGGCGCCAGACCGCAGCCCCTGACCCAAACAAAACATCATATCCGCGCCGGGGGTAAAGTTCAGCGCCAGAGCAGCCGGGATGAACGCCAGCAGCGTGACAGTCTCAATCATATGGAGACCTCAAACCAGTTTACCGTTGGCCCCAGATTGGCGACCTGAGTACGGCCCAAAGTTCCGCGATAGCCCCAACTGTCGTGGATATGTCCGCAATACGCGTATTGTGGCTGCAACCGTTCCACCGCATCCCGCACGGCCACTGATCCCACCGCATCACCCATGGATGTAACATCGCCATACCCTTTTGGCGGAGAATGCGAAATCAGGATATCCGCAGCTTCACAACGCTCCAGCAGCTCAGCGGCTTCGGCCTCGGTCAAATCACAGGACCAGTCACCAAAAGGTGTAACGGGTACGCCATACCCCAGACCAAACAGCCGCAGACCATCCAGCGTCATACCGGTGCCGTGCAGTACATGGCCGCCCTCGGGTGCAGCCTCGGTCAGGTCCTGCACGCTTTCTGCATTGCCGGGCACCATGACGAAAGGTGCTGTGATTTCGGACAACATCGCCATCGCCTGATCCAGCCCCTGCCGCATATTGCAAAAATCGCCGGCCCCGATCACAAGGTCGGCCTCGGCGCTTGCTGCGACGATCTCAGCCGCGCGCGAGCGGGCCATGTGCAGGTCCGAAAAAGCCAGGACACGCATCACTTGCCCCCCAACCAGACTTGTAACTCCAGCAGATCCGCCCAGGCGTGGCGCTTCATCTGAGGTTGGCGCAGCAAGTAGGCGGGGTGGAACATCGGGATGACCGGCAAGCTCAGCGCCTGTTCCCATTGTCCGCGCAGCCGGGTGATGCCACGTTTGCCCAAGACCGCCTGACAGCTGATATTGCCCATGATCACCAGAACTTCGGGTTTGGCCAATGCGACATGCCGTTCGAGGAAGGGTTTCATCATCCCGATCTCTTCCGGCTTGGGGTCGCGGTTCTGAGGCGGCCGCCACGGCAGGACATTGGTGATATAGACGTTCTGTTCACGATCCAGATCAATCGCTGCCAGCATCCGGTCCAGCAATTGCCCCGCGCGTCCGACAAATGGCTTGCCCTCGCGGTCTTCTTCGCGGCCCGGTGCTTCGCCGATGATCATGACCCGCGCGCCGGGTGTGCCGTCAGCAAAGACCAATTGCCGCGCGCCGCGTTTCAGCTCACAATGCTCAAAACCGTCCATCGCCGCGCGCAGCTGATCAAGCGACCCAGAGCTTTGCGCCGCCGCTTTCGCAACTGCAACCGGGTCCACATGCTTGGGCTTTTCCGGTGCGGATTGGGCTACAGTGGCTTTTTTGACCTTGGGCGTTGTGTCAGGCAGCGCGTATCGGTCAACCGGTGCATCACCGATCGCCTCCGTCGCGCCCAATTCGATCTGCCAGTCCAGCAGCGCCCGCGCCGTGTGATAGTCCATAGCCGATTCCATAGCCCTCAATCTAACCAGCTTTTGTCCGAGGGAAAGCGAATAGGCCTTGATCGGGCCGTTCATCGCACCGACCATCAAGACATTCATGATTGTGCTGTTCCGATTCCTTTTTGTTTTTGCGCTGCTGACCACGCTCGGCGGCCCAGCATTTGCGCAGCTCTTTGACCGGGACGGTCAATGCAGGCCCGGGCAAACCAAATGCGGTTTTCGCTGCTGTTCAGGCGCGCAAAGATGCAGCTTTGACGGCCACTGCATACCGTTGGGCGGAACCTATTGCGGCGGTGGGCGAAGCTGCGGCCCGTTTGAACGCTGCGTCGCGGGCGGCACGCGCTGCGCGCCAGCCAGGCCAAACAAATGTACCTCGCGCGTGGATTGTCCGGGGGGTACGTTTTGCAATGCACGTGGCGAATGTGAACCCACAACACCCGGAGGTGACCCGAACGCAACGACCGACGGCCTTCGCAAAGTGTGCGACGATGGTTTGGTCTGTGGTGATGGCTCTTCGTGCTTGCCGGGGGGCGGATGCTCGCGCCCCGGATGGTTTGTATGCGAAGAAACGGGCTCGCAATGTCGCCCGGGGTTTAAGTGTTCCGAACATCAAGGTTGTGTCCCGATGAACGCCATCGACTGCGGCTATGCCAAATGGTGCAAACCCGGCGAGCAATGCCTGCCCGATGGCGGATGCGAGAAACTGCCGGAAGGAGCCGAACCGTAGGTTGCCTCGGCCTGCGCAGCTTCTTATAAGCGGTTCGATTGTCGGACAGGAGCCCGCCCATGCGTTTCGCCCATCGTCACCTTCTTGGCATCGAGCATCTGTCGCAATCCGATATTACCGCCATCCTTGATCTGGCCGAGACATATGTCGACCTGAACCGGCAATCGACAAAACGATCTGATGTGTTGTCGGGGCTGACCCAGGTCAACATGTTCTTTGAAAACTCGACCCGCACGCAGGCCAGTTTCGAACTGGCGGGCAAGCGGTTGGGCGCAGATGTAATGAATATGGCGATGCAGGCCAGCTCGATCAAAAAAGGCGAGACGTTGATCGACACGGCAATGACGCTGAACGCGATGCATCCCGATCTGCTGGTGGTGCGCCATCCGCATTCAGGTGCCGTCGATCTACTGGCGCAGAAAGTGAATTGCGCGGTTCTGAACGCAGGCGATGGCAAACATGAACATCCGACGCAGGCGCTGTTGGATGCGTTGACCATTCGTCGCGCCAAGGGTCGTCTGCACCGTCTGAACATCGCCATTTGCGGCGATGTTGCACATTCCCGCGTGGCGCGCTCGAACCTGATCCTGCTGGGCAAGATGGAAAACCGCATTCGCCTGATCGGCCCGCCAACGCTGGTCCCCGGCCATTTCGCCGATTTCGGGGCTGAGGTTTATGACGATATGAACGAAGGTCTAAAAGACGTCGATGTGGTCATGATGCTGCGCCTTCAGAAAGAGCGTATGGATGGCGGCTTTATCCCGTCAGAGCGCGAATACTACCATCGCTATGGTTTGGACGCCGCCAAGCTGGCGCTGGCCAAGCCCGACGCCATTGTCATGCATCCCGGTCCGATGAACCGCGGGGTTGAGATTGATGGCACGCTGGCCGACGACATCAACCGATCCGTTATCCAAGACCAGGTCGAAATGGGTGTCGCCGTCCGCATGGCCGCGATGGAATTGCTGGCCCGCAACCTGCGTGAGGCGGCATGAGCAAGCTGACCATTGCCCCCCATGAACGCGGTGTGATCCGCGTTTTCTCACTGGATATGCGCCCTGAAGAGGCGAAGTTCCTGCGCGAACCTGGCGCGGCTGATCAGGTCTTGGGCGTTGAGGGACTGGATCCAGATCAGATCGACGTTTTTCCGGTCTCGGACCTCGAAGACCTTGGGCTTTATGGCTATCTGAACGACGGCTGCGGTGTGGCTGCTGACCAGCTGGATCACGAAAAGCTTGAGGCAATTGAAGGCTGGGTGATGGTGGTTCGAAGCGCTGCGTTCGGCGGGCGTGCGGCCACTCTGGCCCCGGACAAACGCTTGCGCCTGATCGGGTTCTACACCGAAGAGGCGACCAACTGGACCGGCGGCCCTATTGAGACCGAAAGCGCCAAGCCGTTTTCTGCCCCTCAAACCGCGCAGCAAGACAACAAGCCCCGCCGCGTCGGCTCAGCCATTGTGGCGCTTGTAGTTCTATTGGCAGTCGGAGGTGCCCTATGGCTGATCCTGTGACCTTTGCCCCCAACAGGGGTGCCTACATCCGCACGAACGCATGGTTGGCCGCCGTTGCCATGGCCGGCGCGATGATCGTACTTTGGCTGATCGGCAATCCCTATCCGTGGACCGGCGCGCCCGCGGGCCTTGCGGCCATCGGCCTGCGCGCATGGTATCTGGCCTCCGAAGAACTGGTCGCCACGTGGGAGATGACTGACACCGCCCTCACCGGCCCCGGCCCGCGCAAAGTGGCGCTGACCCAGATTGAGGCCGTCAACACCATGGGAAGCTTTGTCCAGATCGTCACAAAAAGCGGCGACAAATATCTGATCAAGTATCAGGCCAATCCCGCCGCCACCAAAGCCGCCATCGAAAGGGCCATGGCATGACCAACCTGATCTTCACCAACGCGCGCCTGATCGATCCAGAAACCGGCACGGACAGCCCCGGTTGGCTGCGGGTGACCAATGGCCGGATCACCGCGCGGGGTGAAGGCAATGCCCCGACCACCGAGGCGAAGGCCATTGATTGCGGTGGGAAATGCCTTGCCCCCGGCATCGTCGATATCGGCGTCAAAGTGTGTGAGCCCGGTGAGAGGCACAAGGAAAGCTATAAAACCGCGGGTCTGGCAGCGGCTGCCGGAGGTGTCACTACGATCGTTACCCGCCCGGATACCACTCCGTCTATCGACACCCCTGAAAACCTGGAATTTGTCACGCGACGCGCGCAGTCAGATTCCCCAGTCAACGTGCTGCCGATGGCGGCGTTGACCAAGGGCCGTGACGGGCGCGAGATGACCGAAATCGGCTTTCTGCAAGACGCCGGAGCGGTTGCCTTTACCGATTGCGACCACGTGGTCACCAATACCAAAGTGTTTTCCCGCGCCCTGACCTATGCGCGATCCTGCGGCGCGCTGGTCATCGCCCATCCGCAGGAGCCAACACTCAGCAGCGGCGCGGCCGTAACCAGTGGCAAGTTCGCAACCCTGCGCGGTTTGCCCGCTGTTTCGCCCATGGCCGAGCGTATGGGCCTGGATCGTGACATTGCTTTGCTTGAGATGACAGGCGCCAAGTACCACGCCGATCAGATCACCACCGCCCGCGCCTTGCCCGCGCTGGAGCGCGCCAAGCGAAACGGGCTGGACATCACTGCCGGGACTTCAGTTCACCACCTTACCCTGAATGAGCTGGACGTGGCCGACTATCGAACCTTCTTCAAGGTCAAGCCGCCGCTGCGGTCCGAAGACGACCGGCTCGCCGTGATTGAGGCTGTGCGGTCCGGCCTGATCGACACGATCAGCTCCATGCACACACCACAGGACGAAGAGAGCAAACGCCTACCGTTTGAAGAGGCTGCCTCGGGCGCGGTGGCGCTTGAAACGTTACTGCCCGCGATGCTGCGGCTCTACCATGCGGGGTACCTCGATCTACCCACCCTGTTCCGGGCCATGGCCTTGAATCCAGCGAAACGGTTGGGTCTGGAGAGTGGTCGGTTGTCACAAGGCGCACCTGCTGATCTGGTACTGTTCGACCCGGACGTGCCGTTTGTACTGGACCGTTTCTCGCTAAAATCGAAATCGCAGAACACACCGTTTGACGGCCAAAGGATGCAGGGTAAGGTCACCGCAACCTACGTGGCAGGACAAGAAGTGTACCGGAGAGCTTGATGCCATCATTTGACAGTTCGATGACCCAGTTGATCCTCTGGGCAGTGCTCGGCTATCTGATGGGTTCAATCCCGTTTGGCATGATTATCGCACGGGTCATGGGGCTGGGCAATTTGCGCAGCATTGGGTCCGGCAATATCGGTGCAACCAATGTACTGCGCACTGGGAGCAAACCCGCTGCTGCGCTGACATTGCTTTTCGATGCCGCCAAAGGCGCGATCGCGGTCTTGCTGGCCCGTGCGATTGCGCAGGAAGACGCCGCGCAGATCGCGGCACTGGCCGCGTTTCTGGGTCATTGCTTTCCGGTTTGGCTGGGGTTCAAGGGCGGCAAGGGCGTGGCAACCTTTCTGGGCCTGTGGCTGGCACTCGACTGGCGAGTTGGGGTGGCCTGCTGCCTGACGTGGCTGGTTGCGGCTGCAATATGGCGGATTTCCTCGCTGGGTGCGTTGGTGGCCGCTGCGATGTCTGCCATATGGGTTCTGTTTCTGACGGATGGCTCAACCCTTGCATTGAGCATCGTGCTGACCGTACTTGTGTTTTGGCGCCACAGGGCCAACCTGGTGCGGATCAAGGCCGGCACAGAACCAAAGATCGGTCAGTCTTGAACGCCTTGGAAACCTTTCTGAGTGCCTTTTTCGCTATTCCCACGGGGTCGTCTACCGGCCAAAGCCATGGCAAGCGCTATGTCGTAAGCCGTTCGGAACTGGCCGGAGGCAAATCCCAAAAGCTGGTTGCGCACGAGCTGGGCGGCAACGATTACATTAGCCTGAACCTATATTTGACACGCACCAGCGGTGCCCTGTTGCGCCCCTGCGAGATGCCCGCAGAAAAAGTGGTCGCGTTTGTGCTGGGTTTCAGACCCGATCGGCAAGCTGACTCTGTGCATAATTGAACAACTCAATCTTTGTTACCACACAATCACAATTGATTGCTTTGAACGTGAAGAGCGCACGGCCCAAGTAGGCTGGGTGCCGGACAATTGCTGACCGCACATGAAAAATCCAAAGAGGCACCAGCCGCAATTGCGGCGGCAAACGGTGCCGAAGTTCACGAAAGGTGAAACAAATGAACAAGTTCAAATCCATCCTGGGCGGGGTTGCCTTGTCCGTCGCAATCGCAAGCTCGGCCATGGCTGCAGGCGTTGAACTGAACGCAAGCTCGACCGGTCTTGCAATGCAGGGCTATGACCCGGTTGCCTATTTCACCGAAGGCGCACCGACCAAGGGTGACTACCGCATCTCCGCACTGCACAACGACGCTCTGTACCGTTTTGCAAGCGAAGAAAACAAAGCAGCGTTCGAAGCTAACCCGGAAGCTTACCTGCCTGCATATGGCGGCTACTGCGCATTCGGCGCGGCAATGGGCTTCAAGTTCGACGGTGACCCCACTTACTGGAAAATCGTTGACAACAAACTGTACCTGAACCTGTCCCAGGACATCCAGGAACGTTGGGAAGGCGACATCCCGGGCTTCATCGAAAAAGCCAGCGTCAACTGGGAAACCATCGCTGACAAAGAGCCAGCAGAACTGCAGCAGTAATTTTGCTGAGTTTGAAAAGTATTCGGCGGCGAGTCACCTCGCCGCCTTTTCTTTTTTGGTGAACACCGCAACCCAACGCATTGCGCAAAAAACTTGATACCAAAGACGCCCATCAATGCGGTAGCGAGCATACCCGATCATTCCGATCCTGAAATGCGCTACCGTAAGACTGTTTTTCTTCGTTATTGTCCCATTGCACGCGACGTGCCGTCAGCTGAGCGCGCGCAGAAACCTTAGTCAAACAGAAGAATTTTGACCCGATTCCTACTGATGCGGCCTTAGCAGCAATTTGCTTATGCGTTCGCGTAAATTGGCTAAAATCACAATTCATGCCCAACCCCGTTTGAAAACAACACCACGCCGTCTTACATCACCGCGTATGTGTATGTGATGCGCGCCACTGCCAAAATATTTCGGGCCAAAGGCGTGCTGTCAGGCACCGGATCTCAAGGTGATCTGAAACCCGACCAAAGGTCGAACCTCAGGCACGAATACGCAAGAACCAACTTCACTTCCCAAAATTCAATTCTCAGCACGAAAGGCTCCGACATGAAAAGTAGACTTCTCTTCGCTTCCGCAGTCGCAACCGTCGTTGCAGGGTCGGCGATGGCACAAGCCTCGGGCGACTGGACCGGGTTTTACGGCGGCGCACAGATCGGTTACGCCGATATTGACACGAATATTTCCGACGGAAACGGTGACGGTTTTATCGGTGGTATTTTTCTGGGTTACGATGTCGATCTGGGTGACTGGGTCGTCGGTGGTGGGCTGGACTATGACTGGACTGGCATCGAGTTGACGCCGGGCGTCGAGGTCGAGGACGTATGGCGCATCAAGGCCCGCGCGGGGTACAACGTGACCCCACAAGGTCTTTTGTATGGTGTCGGCGGTTATGCCAGGGCCGGAACCGATAACCTGGGCAGCGATGACGGCTGGTTCATCGGCGCAGGGTACGAACAGATCGTCGTCCCGAATTTCAGCATCGGGGGTGAAATCCTGTACCACGAATTCAACGACTTTGATTCAACAGGTATCGACGTGGATGCGACCACGGTTCAAGTCCGCGCCTCCTATCGGTTCTGATCTGAAAAGCAGTTGAAACCCGGCCTGGCCTTTGCTGGCCGGGTCTTTAGTCAAAGCTCCAAAACCGTGCTGCCGGTGGTCTGGCGCGCCTTAAGCGCGCGGTGGGCGTCTGCCACGTGTTCCAGCGTAAAGCGCTGGTCGATGTGGATTTTCACCTCTCCGCCCTCGACCTTGCCGAATAGCCGCCGCGCCATAGCCTGACAGACTGCGTGATCAGCGATATGCGTAAAAAGAGTCGGACGCGTGATCTTGAGCGATCCTTTCTTAGCCAATATCCCCAGATCGATCAGCGGCACCGGTCCCGAGGCATTGCCAAACGATATCATCATCCCTAGGGGCTTGAGGCAGTCCAGCGAGCCGCTGAAGGTGTCCGCCCCGATTGAATCCATCACCACGTCCACGCCTTTACCGCCGGTGAGTTCGGCCACTCGTTCAGCAAAGTTTTCGGTCCGGTAATTGATACAGTGGGCAGCGCCGTTGAATTGCGCCAGGCTGCATTTTTCGTCTGTTCCGGCGGTGCCAATCAGGGTGATGCCTTCCGATTTCGCCCATTGGCAAGCGATCAGCCCAACGCCACCGGCGGCTGCGTGAAACAAAACAGTGTCACCGCGTTTCAGCGGAGTGGTGCGATGGAACAGGTATTCAACCGTCATTCCCTTGAGCATCATTGCCGCCGCCGCGTCAAAGGCAATCTCGTCTGGCAAAGGGCACACCTGCGCCGCAGGCATCACCCGTGCCTCGCAATAGGCACCGGCAGGGGCCGCTGCATATGCCGCCCGCTGGCCGGGTTCCAGGTGGGTCACGCCTTCGCCCACGGCTTCGATCACGCCTGCGGCTTCCATGCCCAAGGCATGCGGCAGATCCAGAGGATAAAGTCCGGAGCGCTGATAGACATCAATAAAGTTCAACCCGCAAGCATGGTGGCGGATACGAACTTCTCCGGGGCCGGGTTCGCCCAGCGGCCGGTCTTCGATCCTTAATACTTCCGGGCCGCCATGTTCGTGAATGACGACGGTTCTTGCCGTTTGATGCATGCTGACCTCCTGTTGCCTGCGGCCAAGCTAACACGCCTGAGAATCAGGGCAATCGGCTCTGTTTCGTATCAAGCAACCAAAAGGCGAAAAAATGTGATATACTCACTATCGGGCGTTGCCGGCTGGTCCGGCCAAGGGCAACCCGAGCCGGATTCACTCTGCTGCGCTGATACGCTAAGGGAGGGGATATCGATGGCGAAAACGATTGGAAATCCGATCAGCTGGGCCGCCAAGAACATCAGCGCGACCAGCGATCATATTGCGGACAGTGTAAATCATATCGGCAGCGCGGATACGCGGCAATTGCCGGTGGTGCAAACGCTGACAATGCAAGACCTGAAGGATTGCCTGCGGGCAGGGTACAAAGACTTTCTCGAAACGCGGGCAGATGCCATATTCATCGTTCTGATCTACCCAATTGCAGGACTGCTCATGTTCGGCTTTGGGTTGAACAAGAACATGGTACCACTGCTTGCACCGCTGATAATGGGCTTTGCTTTGATTGGCCCCATTGCGGCGGTGGGATTGTATGAAATCAGCCGCAAACGAGAACAAGGGGGCGATGTGCATTGGCTGGACGCCTTCGGTGTCTTCCGCTCACCCTCATTCGGTGCAATTCTGTTATTGGGCTTTTATCTGGTCATGTGGCTGCTGGTCTGGCTCATGGTCGCGCAGAGCATCTATGTCCATACGCTGGGCCCGGATTTGCCAACGTCCTTCGGTGCATTCGTTACGCAGGTGTTTACCACCGCTGCGGGCTGGACGATGATCATCTTTGGCAACGCGGTAGGGTTTCTGTTTGCCCTGGTCGCGCTGGCGATCAGTGTCGTCAGCTTTCCGCTTTTGCTGGATCGCAAAGTCGGGCTTCCGGTGGCGGTTGTGACCTCGGTCCGTGTCCTTCGGCATAACCCCAAAGTCATTCTGGCCTGGGGTCTTGTCGTTGCTGTCATGTTAATTGCCGGTGCAATTCCGATGCTGCTTGGGCTGATCGTGGTCATGCCGGTACTTGGCCATGCAACCTGGCACCTGTACCGACGCGCTGTGACTTGAGGAAATGGCGCGGTACCAGCCCGCGCACTCCGTCAACCTGAGACTTTAAGAACTATCTTGCCAATATGATCCGAACTCTCCATCCGCGCATGGGCGGCCGAGGCATTTTCCAGATCGAATTGACTGTCCATGACGGGGGCGACTTTCCCCGCCTCAAGCAACGGCCAGACCGCCTCATGTAAGTCCCGAGCGATTTTTGCCTTGGCCAAATCACTTTGCGGACGCAGGGTGCTGCCGGTCAGGGTCAGGCGCTTGACCATCATCATCGCAAAGTTCAACTCGACGTTTGGACCTTGCAGAAAGGCAATCTGAACAAGCCGACCGTCGTCGGCCAGAGTTTTTACGTTGCGCGGGATATAGTCACCGCCCACCATATCAAGGATCAGGTTTGCACCCCCTTCAGCCCGCATAACCGCTACGAAGTCCTCATCCCGGTAATTGATAGCGCGCTCGGCACCAAATCTGACGCAGGCCTCGCATTTCTCATCCGACCCGGCAGTCGCGAAAACGCGGGCGCCAAAGGAATGGGCCAGTTGAATTGCCGTGGTGCCAATCCCGCTTGAGCCACCATGGACCAGAAACCGCTCCCCAGCCTTTAGCCCACCTCGGGTAAATACGTTGGACCAGACGGTAAAGAATGTCTCGGGCAGGCACGCGGCCTCTTTCATGCCCATCCCTGCGGGCACCGGCAGACAATGCGCGGCAGGCGTGGCCACGTATTCGGCGTAGCCGCCGCCCGGCAACAAAGCACAAACCTGGTCACCTAAAAAAAGACCTTCAACGCCGGGGCCTATGGCGACCACCTCTCCCGAAGCCTCAAGCCCGGGCAGATCGCTCGCCCCCGGGGGTGGATCATAAGCTCCTGCGCGCTGCAACGCATCCGGACGGTTCACGCCGGCATAAGCGATCTTGAGGATCACCTGACCGTTTTTTGGCTCGGGTACGGGACGGTCGGTCACTTGCAGAACCTCCGGTCCTCCGGGCTTGGTGATCTCAACAGCGCGCATTGTCTGGGTCATGGGCAAATCTCCTTTGCCCAATGCCTATCAGGGTAATAACAGAAGGCCCAGACAGTTACTTTCGCGTGTTCAAAACTCCGGGCAGATCAGCCCTCATCCTGATTGGCGGCTTTACCTGACTGGCAAACCAGTTCGGTACCGCAAGGAGGGGTTTGAGCAGCGGATTGCCATTTACCTGCGCCTTGAGCTTTTCGATCTGCATCACATTGTCGATGCGACGGTCCAGAAACTCCCACGTCTTTTGATGATCGGGAGAATCATCGCCCAGCCAAAACAGCAGGGTCGAAGAATAGACCCCCGACAGGGTGGCACGTTTGGTGTACCAGTTCACATCATCCGACGTATCGCCCAGCGTGTCCCAGATCAGGTCGCAGGTTTGCCAAAGCGCCTTCGCTCCATCGGCCGCATGGCTTGGCAGCGAAAAAAGCGTTATCCCGCGACGAACCAGCTCTTTGTCGGGAACAGCCTCAAGCCGAAAGCGTACGGCTGCGGCTACGCGGTCACGGAATTTCAGTTCCCTCAGATCGGTGGCCTTGAGACGTTCCACCATCGCGGCATCGCCACGGGCATGGAAGGCCAGCGCCAGATCAACCGCTCCACGGGGACAAATCGCCCGCGCCAGACCCTGATCCAGATCACAATCGACAACCGCGGCACGAAAGCTGGTTTCGGACCAGCCATCAAAGGGGACGTGCATCAACATCGCGTCCAAAAGCTGTTGCTTGGCATCTTCATAGGTGACAGTCATGGGGTTCTCCGGTTCTCGGGGCCAGTACTAGACAAGATAGGCCGGCTTTGCTATACGGCCAATTCCTGCAATTTCCTTGCAACTCTATCTAGAAAGGTGGTG
This sequence comes from Ruegeria sp. AWH4_226, assembly GCF_056159225.1. NCBI lineage: Bacteria > Pseudomonadati > Pseudomonadota > Alphaproteobacteria > Rhodobacterales > Roseobacteraceae > Ruegeria > Ruegeria sp. AWH4_226. The sequence goes on from NZ_JBSWUU010000001.1 coordinate 2,293,274, forward strand.
ACAACCACATGCAGGTTAGTGTTCGCGACAATAATGTCGACCAGGCGCTTCGTGCCCTGAAGAAAAAGCTGCAGCGCGAAGGCGTGTTCCGTGAAATGAAGCTCAAGCAACATTTCGAGAAGCCGTCCGAGAAAAAAGCGCGCGAGAAAGCTGAAGCGATCCGCCGTGCCCGTAAACTGGCACGCAAGAAAGCCCAGCGCGAAGGTCTGCTCTAAGACCCGTCTCGTCCAGCTTTGGATGACACTATTTGACGACCCCCGCGGCCCTGCCCGGGGGTTTGTCGTTTCAGAAACCGGTCGTAGTCCGCTGAATCGCCCAAGGGCGAACCTGCTCAACCTAGAAGGTCTGCTTGGTGACCCTGCCGATGATCGCAAGGCTTGGACGCCGATCATCGTCACCCGTAAACATACCGGCCCAACCCGTGGCGCAATCGAAATTCCTTCACGCCTTATGCAGCTCGACCTCGGCCTTTTGATGGATTTTGACTGACAGCCTCATAGGCCCGCAGGGTGTCGCAACGGCGTCCCTCAAACGCATTGCCAATGTGCATGCGCAGTTTTTTGCACATACAAGACAAATGAGGCGGTGGCAATTCGCCGACCAGGCCAGAGGCCCAGATTGCGTCTGTATCCCGCCAAATTCTCGCCATTAATGTCGCTGCAAAATAACGCAATTCATTGGAGGCAGAATCATGTCAACCGCAAGCGAACTAGAACGGCAGATGCTCGCATTGATCAATGCAGAGCGCGCGAAAGCCGGACTTCCCCCTGTCCGGCTTGAATTGAATTTGAATGAGGCTGCAGAAGACCACAGCCAATGGATGCTGAACACCGACACGTTCAGTCATAATGGCCAGGGCGGCTCAAGCCCGTCGCAGCGCATGGATGCAGCCGGGTTTGACTTTTCCGGCAGTTGGCGCGCGACCGAAAACATCGCGTGGCAAAGCGTCCGTGGAGCACCCGGACTATCGGACGACGTTGAAAACCTGCACAACAACCTGATGAACAGCCCGGGCCACAGGGCAAACATCCTTGATCCCAATGTCACCGTGGTCGGCATTGGCATCGAGGTTGGTAAATTCGAGGGTTGGGATGCGATCATTGTAACGCAGAACTTTGCCCGTACCTCGGGGCAAATTGATTTGGACAACGGCAATTCGGGCGGTAACCCGACGCCTGCACCCACCCCTGTTCCTGATCCTGTTCCTGATCCGTCTGACCCGGGCCAGCAAGCTGTGAACGCAGGAACGGTCGGGGATGACTCGGACAACTGGTTCACTCTTAAATCCGGTCAGGCCGGCGCATTGGACGGCGGTGGCGGTAACGACATCCTTGAAGGTGGAAATGGCAACGACACGCTAACAGGCGGAACCGGCGATGACACGTTGAGCGGCAATGGCGGGAAAGATGTCCTTCTTGGCGGACAAGGCTCCGACCTGTTGAAGGGCGCTGCTGGCAATGACTGGCTGCTATCAGGCATGGGTGCCGACCGTTTGGAAGGCGGTGCCGGCAACGACTTATTGTGGGGCGGATCTGGACGCGACACACTGATCGGCGGCGACGGCAACGATGTCCTGATCGGAGCGCACGGGGTCGACACAATGACCGGCGGCGCAGGCTCGGATAGGTTTGTGTTTACCACCGGACCGGACACCGTGACGGATTTTACCGATGAGGACTATATCGACTTAAGCCTGAATGCCAAGATTACCGGGTTCAGCGACTTGATGAACAACCATATCTCAGAATCACGCGACGACGTGATCATCGACGATGGGACAGGAAACTCGCTCATACTGGAAGATACACGGATTGCAGACCTGACAATGGAACATTTCATGTTCTGAATCTGCCAACGTTTCAAATTGAAAACGCCCCCGATTTCGGGGGCGTATTCGTTGGTCAATAGATCTTGGGCACATGCAGCTCATCTGGCAGGATGCGGCGTTCATATTCAGGATTGTATTTCCGATCCGGAAGGTTGACCTTTTCCTGCGGCACGTCCGTGTAGGGGATCTTGGTCAACAGATGCTCGATACAGTTCAGACGCTCGCGCTTTTTGTCGTTGCCTTCAACGATGTACCAAGGTGCTTCGGGGATGTTAGTGCGGAACAACATGTCTTCCTTGGCCTTTGTGTACGCCTCCCAACGGATTCGCGATTCAAGGTCCATCGGCGAGAGCTTCCACTGTTTCATCGGGTCGTGAATGCGCATGAGAAAGCGCAGTTGCTGTTCTTCGTCCGAGATCGAGAACCAGTATTTCAGCAAGATGATCCCTGACCGCACCAGCATCCGCTCGAATTCGGGGACGTCCTGAAAGAACTGTTCAACCTGGTCATCAGAGGCAAACCCCATCACACGTTCAACCCCGGCACGGTTGTACCACGACCGATCAAACAAAACGATTTCTCCGGCCGCTGGCAGATGCGGGACGTAACGCTGGAAATACCACTGGCTCTGTTCCCGGCGACTGGGCGCGGGCAAGGCGACAACACGCGCGACACGCGGGTTCAGGCGCTGGGTGATGCGCTTGATCACGCCACCCTTGCCGGCACTGTCACGACCTTCGAACAGGATGCAAACCTTGGCTCCGGTATGCTGCACCCAGTCCTGCACTTTGATCAGCTCGGCCTGCAAGCGCAGCAGATTGCGGAAATAGACTTTGCGGTCCAGCATGTCCGGGTGCTGGTCCCTGTAGATCTTGCGGATTTCCATCGAGAGCATGGGTTCGCTGAATTCGATCTCAAAATCTTCGTCAAGCGTGTCTTCCAACTCGGCTTCAAGCCAGTCTTTGGGGCCATCATTGCGTTCGTAAACCAAGATCTTTTCCTTATCGTTTGTCGGATCGGGACCGTACACCACACGTGTAACCGCCTGATGTCACCAGAAGACTTGATGAAAGCCATCCCCATGAGAAACCGTACGTGGCCTAGGGGTCAAGGTGATGCAAAACCGGAATTCGTCTTGTAATAAATTTGGGCCGTCACGCCAAGGGATGCAAGCGCTAGAATTGACGCATTGCCAACAGGTTGGCGTTTGTGCGCCCTAAACGGGTTCGCCAAAACCCACATTCAAGCCGCAAATGACCCTTGCTGAAGTTGGAAACGAGCCGGGACTGACCTTGTTCCGGCCAGCCCTCATACACTACGGGCTGAAGATTATCATCTGGCTTTGCCCCGGCGCAGCTTGAACCTACACAGGAAGGGCCGTGGTCTTGAAAACTGTCCGCAAGGCAAACGAACTTTGCATCTGGGCGACCCCCGGTAGCCGCGACAGGTATTGCCGGTGGATACGTGCAAAATCCTCGGTATCCTCGGCGACAATCTTCAGGATATAGTCCGCCGTTCCAGCCATAAGATGGCATTCAAGCACATCCGGTATTCGGGCGACTGCTTTTTCGAACGCGTCCAAAAGTTCCTCGGCCTGCCCTTGTAGCGTAATCTCGACAAATACCGTTGTCGGGACGTTCATCTTGCGTGCATCCAGCAGCGCGACGTAGTTTCGGATGTAGCCGTCAGCCTCCAGCCGTTGAACCCGCCGATGGCAGGCAGAGGGCGACAAGTTTACCTGCTCGGACAGTTCGGCATTCGACATGCGACCATCGCGCTGAAGAGCCGCAAGAATCTTTTTATCTGTCGCATCCAGGATCATAGACGCAATTCCTTTGCAAGTTTTCTTTAGACTAGCGGAGATTTTCCTGAAAAAAAGCCTGTATGCGGGCAAAGTTTCACAGAAATTGCGCCTGAAATTGCCGAATATCCGGCCAAGTTGTGAAGGGAGGAGCGCAATGAAAATCGGTTGCCCCAAGGAAATCAAACCCCAGGAATTCCGCGTTGGAATGACTCCGAACGCCGCGCAAGAGGCTGTTGCGCGCGGCCATGAGGTTCTGATCGAGACAAATGCCGGGATCGGTGCCGGATTTGACGATGGCGACTATGCCGCCGCCGGTGCGCGAATTGTCGACACGGCTGAAGAGGTATTCGCCACCGCAGACATGATCGTGAAGGTAAAAGAACCACAAGCGGTTGAGCGCAAGATGCTCCGCGAAGGTCAGCTCTTGTTCACCTATCTGCATCTGGCGCCAGACCCGGATCAGACGCATGATCTGCTGGAATCGGGTTGCACAGCCATCGCCTATGAAACTGTGACGGATGCTAGCGGCGGCCTGCCCCTGCTTGCACCGATGTCCGAGGTCGCAGGTCGGCTGGCCCCTCAGGTCGGGTCGTGGACTCTGCAAAAAGCCAATGGTGGTCGCGGCGTTCTGATGGGCGGAGTACCCGGTGTCGGCCCCGCAAAAGTGGTTGTGATCGGGGGCGGCGTTGTTGGCACCCATGCGGCGCAAGTTGCCGCTGGCATGGGTGCGGATGTTACCGTGCTTGACCGTTCACTGCCACGCCTGCGCTATCTTGACGATGTCTTCGGGCGTCAATTCAAAAACCGGTATTCGACCGCTGGTGCGACGTCCGAATTGATCGAAGATGCCGACATGGTCATCGGTGCGGTTCTGATCCCCGGAGCAGCCGCACCCAAACTGATCAGCCGCGCGCAATTGTCGACAATGAAACCCGGCGCGGTACTGGTGGATGTTGCCATCGACCAGGGGGGATGTTTTGAGACCTCGAAAGCCACAACGCATGCGGACCCGATCTATAACGTGGACGGCATCATGCACTACTGCGTGGCCAACATGCCGGGCGCGGTTGCGCGCACCTCGACCATCGCACTGGGGAACGCGACGATGCCGTTCATGCTGGCGCTGGCTGACAAAGGGTGGAAACAGGCTTGTCAGGACGATGCGCATTTGCTGGCCGGTTTGAACGTGCATGCCGGGCAGCTGACGTATTACGCCGTGGGTAAGGCATTGGGCATCGACGTCGTCTCGCCCAACGTGGTTATCAAATCCTGAAGCCCTCCCGCCTCTGAAAGCGCCCTTTGACAAGGGCGTTTACAGCGTTAGGCAAAGCACCGCACCTGCGGTGCGGCGCGGTTGGCCCTTGATACAACCGTCCCACACACGATACCGCGCCGCGCAGCCAGCGCGGCGCCGGGCCCAACCGGAGGAGGGCATTTCAATGTCCGATCGACAGGCGGGAGCCCTTACGCCTCTTTGTGGATTTCCACAGAATGAGGGTACGGGATTGAAACGCCCTTGGCATCAAACGCCTCTTTCACCGCTTTTGTGACTTCAAACTTTACGTCCCAGTAGTCCGCCGCTGCGCACCACAGCCGAGCGGTCAAGTCGACCGAGCTATCGCCAAGATTGGTAACACGTACCCATGGTTCGGGATCATCGTGAATACGCTGATCCGCTTTGGCAATGTCCAGAATGATCTTCATCGCCTCATCCGCGTTGTCGCCGTAATCTATGCCAAACACCAGATCGACACGCCGGGTATCGTGTGCGGAGTAATTGATGATGACCGAGCCCCAGCTTTGCCCATTAGGCACGATGATCTGCACATTATCCGGTGTCACCAGTTCTGTGGTGAACAGGTTCAAGTCTTTGACCGTTCCGGCCGTTCCGCCGATGTCCACATATTGACCCAGTTTGTAAGGACGGAACACCACCAGCATCACACCGGCTGCCAGATCGCTCAACGTGCCCTGCAATGCCAGTCCGATTGCCAACGATGCGGCACCCAGAATGGCGACGATACTGGTCGCTTGGATACCAAAAATTCCCAGAACGGCGACCAGAACCATCGCTAGGATGGCCCATTTGACCAAGCTGGCCATAAAATTGCCCAGCGTTGGGTCGATCTGTGGGGTCGCATTGATCCGGCGACGCACCATGCCTCCGATCGCACCAGCCGCGATCCAACCCAGGATCAGAACAATCAGAGCCTTTACGGCATTCATGATAAGCGGGGCAAAGGCACCCACCTGTGTTACGACCTCATCCACGCGCATCTCCTTTCAGCAACAAGAAACCCGCGCCATTCACGCGGGAGTCACCAAATTGTGAGGTAAATAACCCCTTTGGTCTAGGGTCCTCTTGGCCCTGTTTTCCCCGCTGTCCGACAAAACCATGCGATGACCGTCCTGCTGGCATTCAGGCCTTACAACTTAGCCCGCGACCCCCTACGTACCGATGATCGCCAAACAGGAGCGCCGCAATGCTGGACAACACATCGCACATGGTAATGAAACGCTGGCCCGCACAATATCCAGACCGCATTCAGCTTTATTCGTTTCCGACACCGAACGGTGTCAAAGTTTCGATCATGCTGGAAGAAACCGGCCTGCCGTATGAGGCGCACAAGGTCACCCTGTCTGACTCGGATGTCAAAAGTTCCGAGTTTCTGTCGCTGAACCCGAACAACAAGATTCCCGCGATCATCGACCCCAACGGCCCGGATGGTGAACCATTGGGTTTGTTCGAAAGCGGCGCGATCCTTTTGTATCTGGCAGAAAAAACGGGCAAGTTCATTGGCCGGAATACGGGTGACAAGCACCGCATCACCCAATGGCTGATGTTCCAGATGAGTGGTGTTGGGCCGATGTTTGGACAGCTGGGTTATTTCCACAAGTTCGCCGGCAGAGAAATCGAAGACCCCCGCCCTCGCGAACGCTACGTCAACGAAGCCAAGCGGCTGTTAAACGTTTTGAACCAACAACTCGACGGGCGGGACTGGATCGCAGGGGAGTATTCAATTGCTGACATCGCGATTGCACCCTGGCTGCGCGGGTTGGAATATTATGGCACCAAAGAGGTCGTAAGCTGGGACAGCTACGCCAACGTGGTGGCCTATCTTGGCCGGTTTTTGCAGCGGCCCGCCGTACAGAAGGGGTTGAAAACACCTGCGCGGGACTGATCAACAGTACAATGAAAAGGGGCTTGCGGCCACGTTGGCTCGCAAGCCCTTTTGATTTTAGCCGGGCAGCTTGCCGGTCAGGACGTAACGCAGCACCTCGACCACTTGGCCCGGCTCCTCGGCCACGGCCAGGGCTGCGGCATCAACCTCTTTCAACGCGTGCTGGTGATCGGGGCCATGCAGCACGATCAAGGATTTACCCAGCGCCGCGGCATAGCCTGCGTCAAAGGCCGCGTTCCACTGTTTGTATTTCTCACCAAACCGGACAACGACCACATCGGCATCCGCGATGCCTTTGCGGGTACGGATCGCGTTGACCATCGCGCCCTTGTGGTCGTGCCAGTACTTGTTTGGCTCGGCCCCCAGAATGGCTACACCGCAATCATCGCTGGCGGCATGATCGGTGACAGGGCTGTTAAAGGTGATATCCAGCCCCTGTGCGCCGTTGATGATCTGTTCGCGCCAATCAGTGTGAATCTCGCCAGAGAGGTAAACGTTCAGGCCCATGACTATACTCCGCTTTTGTTCCCCACCCTATCTATGAGCCAGAGAAGGGAAACCAATTGAAAAAGTCAGCTGCGTAAAACGCCGCCGGTTGCCTTGACGACCTTGGCGATGATCTTTTCGCCCACCGCTTCGATGTCTTTTTCCGTCAGCGTCACATCCGTCGGTTGCAGGCGCACGGTGATGGCGAGGGATTTCTTGCCCTCACCCAAGCTGCCGCCGATGAACTCGTCGAAAACACGGACATCCTCGATCAGTGCCTTGTCAGCACCGGCGGCGGCGTTCACCAGTGTCAGCGCCTCGACGCTTTCATCAACGACAAAGGCAAAGTCACGCTCGACCGCCTGCAGATCGCGCAGTTCCAATGCAGCGCGGGTGGCACCGGACTTGCGGGGCAGCGGCACCTCGTCAGGCCAGATTGTGAACGCCATTGCCGAGCCTTTGATATCCATCGCCTGCAGTATGCGCGGGTGCAGTTCACCAAAAACGCCCAGCACCTTCTTTGGACCCAGGCAAATCTTGCCGTGACGACCCGGATGCCACCAGACATCGCCGTCACGCAGAATCTGAACCTTGGCTGGCGCGCCGATGGCGGCCAGAACAGCCTCGGCATCTGCCTTGGCATCGAACACATCGACCGGTCGCGCAGCACCGTGGACGTCCTTAGGGCCGCTGCGACCGACCAGCAGACCGGTGATCTGGGTTTGCTGGTCGCCGGGCTCACCGTCGTGGAAAACGGGGCCAACCTCGAACAGAGCAACGTCGGCATAACCGCGCGCCTGATTGCGGGCAGCCGCCTGCAGCAGGCCGGGCAAAAGATCGGGGCGCATATGGCTCATTTCCGACGAGATCGGGTTTTCCAGCTGTGTTGCTTCATCTCCCCCGCCAAACAACGCGGCAGACGCCTGATCAATGAAGGTGTACGATACACATTCATTGTAGCCCAACGCCGCGCAGGTGCGCCGCGCCATGGACTGGCGGCGCTGCGTCGGCGTCATCACCGGCTTGGGGATGCCATCGGTTACACGCGGCAACGGCTTGCCTTGCAGTTTGGTCAACGAGGCGATCCGCGCGACCTCTTCCACCAGATCGGCCTCACCGTTTACATCAGGGCGCCAACTGGGAACGTGTGCCATTTCACCTTCCAGACGGAATCCCAGTCGGGTCAGGGTCTGGCGCTGTTCGCTTTCGGGAATGTCCATGCCGACCAGCGACTGCACCCGCTCCGCGTTCAGCTTGAAAGCGCGAGAATGATTTGGTGCTTTGCCAGCCTCAACCACTTTGGAGACCTCACCGCCGCAGATATCGAGGATCATCTGAGTGGCTTGTTCAAGCCCTTCCAGCGTGTATTCCGGATCTACCCCGCGTTCAAAGCGATAGCGGGCGTCAGAATTGATCTTAAGCGCGCGGCCCGTCAGGGCAATCTGCACGTGATCCCAGAACGCGCTTTCCAAAAACACATTCACCGTTTCCTCGGTGCAACCGGTTTCTTGCCCGCCCATGATGCCCGCGATCGACTCCGGACCGTTGTCATCGGAAATGACCATCATACCGGGTTGCAGGGTATATTCCTTTTCATCCAGCGCCACCAGTTTCTCGCCACCCTTGGCACGGTGGACGCGCAGATTGCCGTGCACCTTGTCGGCATCGAACACATGCAGCGGCCGGTTATGGTCAAAGGTCATGTAGTTGGTGATATCCACCAAGGCCGAGATCGGACGCAGTCCAATTGCCCTCAACTGGTCCTGTAACCATTGCGGGCTGGGGCCATTCCTCACGCCCTTGATCAAACGCCCGGTGAAATGCGGGCAACCATCCAGTGTGTCGTCGTCGATTGAGACCTTGATCGGGCTTTCGAAATCACCCGGCACCGGTGCATAGTCGCGCTGCTTCAACGTACCAATGCCGCGCGCGGCCAGATCACGGGCAATCCCTTGCACGCCCAGCGCATCTGGGCGGTTGGGGGTGATTGCAATCTCAATCACCGGATCAACTTTTGAGGGCTCATTCTCGGCCAGCCAATCGATGAACTTGTCACCGACCTCACCCGAGGGCAGCTCGATAATGCCGTCATGCTCGTCCGATAGCTCAAGCTCGCGTTCCGAGGCCATCATACCAAAGCTTTCGACGCCGCGGATTTTGCCGACGCCAATGGTCAAGTCGAGGCCGGGGATATACATGCCCGGCTTGCAGACGACGACGGTGATGCCTTCACGCGCATTAGGGGCGCCACAGATGATCTGCAATTCCCCTTCGTCCGTGTCCACCTTACAGACGCGCAGCTTGTCGGCGTCGGGGTGTTTCTCGGCATGTTTCACATAGCCCAGCGTAAAGCCCGCCAGACGATCCGCCGGGTTCACGATCTCTTCGACCTCAAGCCCGAGATCAGTCAGCGCCTCGGCGATCTCATCAACCGAGGCATCAGTGTCGAGGTGGTCTTTCAGCCAGGAAAGGGTGAATTTCATCAGTCGCTATCCGCCAGAATTTTCGGGTCGGATCGCGTGTAACGGATATTCCCTGCGGGTGGAAGGGCCGCTTAACCGTCAGTGACGAATTGCAGCCAGTTCGCCAGTTCGCGGCTGCGCGCGGGCAACACTATGTCATCGGGGTGTGTTCCCAAACGCGCCGCCGCCGCTTGGCTCGACTCTGCGGTCTCCAGATCCTCTGCCAGATCGGCGAAACCAGAAAAAATACCGCGATCGCGCACGTATATTCCGATATCGCGGGAGCTCAGCTCCGGGTGGTACTGAGTACCCCAGAACCTAACGCCCGCACGCTCATATGCCACCGACTGCACCGGAGAGTGGTCATTCCCCGCCAAAAGCATTGCTCCATCCGGCAGCACCTGAACCTCGTCGCGGTGAATGCACGGTGCACCAAAGCCGGGTGCCCGGCCCGCCATCATAGGATGCACGGAACCCGCCTTGGTCAAAGATATGCCCAGCGCCATTCCAACTTCCATCCCGGCGGGCGAGGCCCCGACCGTCCCACCAAGTACATGCATTGCCAATTGCAGCCCGTTGCAAGAGCCCCAAATGGGACGGCCTGAGGCAAGTACGATCTCCATGGCCGCGCGTTGTGGCGCACCCTCTGCTGCGTCAACGGACCAGCTGACGCCCGACCCGGTAAAAATCACACCGTCCACATCCCGCAGGTCGTCATTGCCAACCGGTTTCGCATAGGGGTTGGCGATGCGGACGCGCGTATCGGGTGACAAAGCGGCAAGCGTTCCGATGAAACCATTCGCGCCGGCATGGCCAGCTGCGACCATATCAGGTGTGTTGCCTTCGATGATGAGAATTGTCGCCATGGATACCCCGTTTTCCACCGGGTAGTCCGGACAAAGATCGCAGGCATACCTGTTCACGACACATCCGTGTCGGAATTCGGATCAAGGGTATGTCGGGGTGCGGCCCAAAAGCTCGTCCAATTGTCGCCCGATCCAGCCATGCGGGATGAAATGCCCGCCCGGATGGGTGTCGAGCGTGACCTGCCCCTGCGCGCAATCGGTCCACTCCACGCGGGTCAGCGTCAGGATCGGCACCACGCCCCAATCTCCACGTGGGGTGGCGTCATGGCAGTCGTACTTCGCGCGCCACAGAGCAACCGGATAGGTCGTGTCGCCATCTGCGCCGAAGGGGAAATCCATCACTGTGTCTTTCAGGCCATGAACGTGGCGCACCTCACGCGGGGCCTCGGGGCAGTGCTCGGTCTGATGGATGCTGCCCGCAACAGCCAGCAGCGCCGCAGTGTCATTGCCGGACTGGCAGGCATATCGCCACGCCATCGCGCCGCCGTAGGAATAGCCCGAGACATAGATGCGCTGGGGGTCAATCGGGTAGCGCTTTGCAACATCGTCCAACACGTCGTCGGCAAAACCCACATCGCCGGTGTCCGAGGTCCAGAAATCCCATGTTTTGCGCAGCCCGTTCGGGGCCACCAACAGCACGCCGCGCAGTTTCGTGGCCCCTGCGATCCGTTCGTGGTTCACCACCACGGTTCCCTGCCGCGCCCAGCCGTGGAAATGCATCAGCACCGGAAGGGGTGTTTTCCCATCCCATCCGTCCGGCTCCAGCACATGGTACGAGCGGTCGCCGAGGTCGCAGGCGGTATCGCCGTGACAGGATTCGATAGCGGTGGCTTGGGTGGCGGTGAGCAGGAGAAGGCAAAGCAGTCGGTAAATCATCTGTTGAACCCTAGCGAGCCAGAGCGCCAAGTCACGTCACAACCCCGTGCGAGCTTGAAACAAGCCGCGCCATCGCCAGACCGCGGGGTGGCGATCCATGGGCTATGGTGGGCAATTTATGCTGGCTAAACCTGTGCTTCGTTCAAACGGAGCACCTGCGGAACTAAATCACCAGCCCGTGCGGGCGGTGTCGTCCATTGGGCTTGAACCAATGGCGCCGCAATGAGCGACCGATAGCGCGGCGGCCTATCGGCCTTTGCTCCGCGCTCGCAGCTAATTTTCCAAAACATACTTCGAACTAAGAAAGACAGTCATTTGTTTACAAGAAGCAAATAGTCGCTAACCCCAACCCATTAGTTTCGATAAAGCCGTCACGGTTAGGGAAGATGAGACATTTTTTATTATCTCGTAAGCCTCACTTGGTCCGGCTTTCAAAAGCCTGCTCCAAAACTCGGGCCGCTCCAAGGTTTCGGCGGCGTCGTGACCCAACGCAGTCAATCTAAACCCGTTTTGTCCTTTGCGGGCAACCAAGCCTTCGTCCATCAAAAGTTCAAGATGATGAATTAGTTTTTCTTCTTCCAAAGAACTTTTCATCACCTCCTCATAGACCAAAACATTGGTAGCACTGTCTTGCAGTTCCAATAAGATTTCGCGAAGAAAATCCCGGTCTCGCTTCACCGCGACAAACCACCATGCAGGTTAGGCATATCCAGCGCTGCAAAGCCGTAGTGCCTCAGCCAGCGCAGGTCAGAATCAAAGAACGCCCGCAGGTCGGGAATGCCGTATTTCAGCATCGCCAGACGGTCGATCCCGATACCGAAGGCAAAGCCCTGATAGACCTCAGGATCAATGCCACCGGCGGCGATCACTTTGGGGTGGACCATGCCGGAGCCCAGAATTTCCATCCAGTCGTCGCCCTCGCCAATCTTCAGCTGGCCGTTATCCCAGGAACAGCGGATATCGACCTCGGCCGAAGGTTCGGTGAAGGGGAAGTGCGAGGCGCGGAAGCGCAGTTCGACGTCGTCAACCTCGAAAAACGCCTTCACGAACTCTTCCAGAACCCATTTCAGGTTCGCCATCGAGATGTCTTTGTCGATGGCCAGCCCTTCGACCTGATGGAACATCGGCGTGTGCGTCTGGTCATAATCGGCGCGGTACACGCCGCCCGGACAGATCACGCGGATCGGCGCGCCCTGCAACTCCATCGAACGGATCTGCACGGGCGATGTATGCGTCCGAAGAACATGCGGCGGGCGGTTGTCGCCTTCGGCCCGGTGCATGTAGAATGTATCCATCTCGGCCCGCGCGGGGTGGTGGCCGGGGATGTTCAGAGCGTCAAAGTTGTGCCAGTCGGTTTCGATCCGCGGCCCTTCGGCGACAGAGAATCCAAGTTCGGCAAAAATCGCGGTCAGTTCCTCGGTCGCCTGACTGACCGGGTGGATCGAGCCCTGACGACGCGCACGGGTCGGCAGGGTGACATCCAGCCATTCGGTACGCAGACGCTCATCCAGCGCGGCATCGGCAAGCGCTGCTTTTTTGGCGGAAAGCGCCGAGTTGATCTCATCCTTCAGGGCGTTCAGCGCCGGGCCTGCGACTTGCCGTTCCTCGGGCGTCATCTTGCCCAGCTCGCGCATCTTCAGCGCGACCTCACCCTTTTTGCCAACGGCGGCGACGCGGATCGCCTCAAGCGTGCTTTCGTCGCCAGCCTCGGCGATCTGCCCCAGATATTTTGCCTTTAGATCGTCCATGACGCTTTCCGAAACCGGCCCCTGAATTTGGTCCAGAACCTGCTATCGGCCCCGCCCCGCGAATGCAAGCGGGACGGTGCGGATCAATAGCTGTATTCGGGATAAATCCGGGTCAGGTCGCCATTCCAGTCGCCATTGTAGTGATCCAGCAACTCATCCGCCGGAACCTTGCCGGTTTCGATACTGTCTTTGAGCGCGCTGAGGAAATGAGCCTCATCCGGCACCAGATTACCTGCACCGGGGAAGGCGCGGGATTTCAGGCCCGCCTCGGAGATCGCAAGAACCTCACGCGCCAGATCATGCATGTTGATGCCGCCGACCCGCGCCTGCAACCCGTCCTTGGCGGCGGTAACGCGCAGTGCCTCGCGCGTTTCCGCATCCCAGCGTTTGACCAGATCCCAGGCCGCATCCAGCGCGCCCTGATCATAGGTCAGACCAACCCAAAAAGCGGGCAGCGCGCAAAGACGCCGCCACGGACCACCGTCGGCGCCGCGCATCTCCATGAATTTTTTGATCCGCGCCTCGGGGAAAGCGGTGGTTAGGTGGTCGGCCCAATCGGACAGAGTTGGCGTTTCACCCGGCAACGCCGGCAGTTTGCCTTGTAGAAAGTCACGGAAGGACATGCCTAGCGCATCAATATACTGCCCATCGCGGTAGACAAAATACATCGGTACATCCAGCGCGTATTGCACGTAACGCTCGAACCCGAACCCATCTTCGAACACGAAGGGCAGCATTCCGGTGCGGGCATCATCAAGGTGCCGCCAGATGTAGCTGCGCCAGCTTTTCTGGCCGTTCACCTTACCTTCGAAAAAAGGAGAGTTGGCAAACAGCGCCGTTGCCACCGGCTGCAAAGCCAGCGCGACGCGCAGTTTTTGCACCATGTCGGCCTCAGACCCGAAATCGATATTAACCTGCACCGTACAGGTCCGGCGCATCATGGCGCGACCCATGGTTCCGACCTTCGCCATGTAGTCATTCATCAGCCGATAGCGGCCCTTGGGCATCAGCGGCATCTCATCATGGGTCCAGATCGGAGCCGCGCCCAGACCGATGAAGCCCACGCCGATCTCATCGGCGATATCCTTGACCTCGCGCAGGTGAGTATTCACCTCATCGCAGGTCTCGTGGATCGTTTCCAGCGGAGCACCTGACAGCTCTAGCGCGCCGCCGGGTTCAAGGCTGACATTCGCGCCGTCTTTTTCCAGACCAATCAGCTTGTCGCTTTCGCGCACCTCGCTCCAACCGTGGCGATCCCGCAAGCCTTCCAGCACCGCAACGATTGACCGCGTACCTTCGAATGGCAATGGCTTCAGAGTATCTTTGCAGTAGCCGAACTTTTCATGTTCGGTTCCGATGCGCCAATCCTGTTTGGGCTTGCAGCCCGATTCCAGATATTCGGCCAGTTGTTCATGGCGTTCGATCGGTCCGCCGCCGGACTGGGGGATGGACATGAATTGCGCTCCGATCCTGCTGTGTCTGTTTAGTTGGTCAGTCGTGGGGGCAAACCTCGCCAGTGTCAATGCAGGCGGAGATGAGTCGGACGCGTCGGCGTGCGTTCCCAGATCACGACCTGATGTGCGCCTTTACTGTTCAATTCGGTCAACATTTGTTCGGTTTTCAACCCCGGCAGGGCCGAGAAGACATCGAACAATGCCTCGGCCCCTTCGGCATTCACAGGAATGTGAAGCGCCGGCTGACCGGGTTGTTCAAGCACCCAATGGGCCGGAGTCGATGTTGGATCCAGTGCCAAGCGCTCAATTTCCCGCGTCGCAACCATGCCACCCTCCAACGGACCCAGATAGGTGATCTGACCTTCATCGATCGCCACCACACCGGGGCCGCCGGCACCCGTCCGGAAGCGGGCGCGCTGTATACCGATGATGGCAAGCGCCCCGGCCGCAACGACCAGCACCCAGCCCAGCCAGCCCAACAGCCCGCCCGGGCCACTGATCCAGCTGAGGCCCACCAGCAACACAAGCCCCGCGATCAGCACCTCGCGCCAGCGCCACAGGGTTAGTCTGGCTTCGGGTCGAATGAAACTCATGCCGGGTCCTTTGGGTTTGTGAATAGAATCAGCGAGAACTGACCTGCAGGTTGGAATCCGATTGCGATATAGGCCCGAGTGGCAGATTCGGAAGCGGCAAACAGAACCGCGCGTGTCACACCGGCGGTGCGCGCTTCGAGCAGATGCAAGGCGACAGCTAGTTTAGCGTAACCGTTTCCGCGCAGGTCAGGCGGTGTATAGACGCCTCCGATCTGGACGGTTTCAGGCAGGCGCGCGTTAAAACCGGTCATCGCCACTGGCTGGTCGTTAAGCAGTAAAACCCTGTGGGAATTGCGGTCAGCATAGGCCTCAATATCCTTCTTTGCCTGAATCTGTGCGCGATCTGGTGCGAAATCCATCGCCTCGACCAGATAGTTTTCCCGCCAGACTTCCGGGATGGATCGGTCAAAATCTCGCAAAGGCACCAACTGTGCGCCGCTTGCATCCGGAATGACAAGATCGGTCAATTGCAGTGAAAACCCGGACTCATCACTATTGAGCGTCGCGGGACGGTCCTCCCACCCCGCAAGCTGCATGATCCGCCGCGCCTGAGTCGCATCGGCCGCCAGACCAAAGAGGGGACGCCCTTGGATCAGATCGATTGCTGCAGAAAGCTCGGCGTCAGAACAATCCGGACATTGGACCAGCAACATACCTTCATTCGTGATGCAGAACACGGCGCGCGGTTGGTCGCCCAGCAACCAGACATTCAGCGCGTGCGGTTCATCGCTGCCCAGACCGTAGTCACGCAAATTGGCCAAGGGAAACATCGAAGATTGAATATGCTGCGAAAGGAACGCCTCGATCCTTGGCACATCCTGTTTATGGGCAAGGCGCCACATCACGACCAATCCCCCAAAGCCTGTTGCCAAAGGGTCAGCGCCGCCACTGCCGCCGTGTCTGCCCGCAGGATGCGCGGCCCAAGACTGACCACATGCGCAAACGGCAAACCGGTCAGCCGCGCGCGTTCCCGGCCGGAAAATCCGCCCTCCGGCCCGATTAGGATGGCCCAGGGCTGGTTCTTTTCATTTGCGGCCAAACGAAGCGCCGAACCAACCTCGACCTCGTCGCAGAACATCAGTTGACGACCGTCAGGCCATGTGTCCAAAACATGGCTGAGCCGCTGCAGATCAGTGACCTCGGGCACAAACGTTCCGCCGCATTGTTCCGCGGCCTCAACTGCATGAGCCTGCAAGCGATCCTGACGGACACGTTCGGAATTGGTGAACTCCGTCTGTACCGGCATGATCCGCGCCGCGCCCATTTCCGCCGCTTTTTCAACGATGAAATCCGTACGCGCCTTTTTGATCGGCGCGAACAGAAGCCACAGATCGGGCGGCATTTGCAGCAGCTTGGTCTGTTCCAAACAGGCCAGAACACCGCCCCGTTTGCCTGCCTCGGCCACCTCGGCCAGCCATTCTCCGTCCTGCCCGTTGAACAGGGCCACTTGACCGCCAACAGACAGACGCATGACGCCAAACAGGTAATGGGCCTGCTCACGCGTCAAATCAACGGATTGCCCCTGACCCAAAGGGTGCTCTACATACAGTCTGATCTTTGCACTCATGAGACGCTACATATGCAAGGCAACGCCCCAACACCAGACGGTCAGGTCGCTGATGCGGTATCCGGCAACTGGGTGGACACACACGCACCGGCATTCACCCGCCCCTACCTGCGCCTGAGCCGCGCAGACCGGCCCATCGGCACATGGCTTTTGTTGATCCCCTGTTGGTGGGGTCTGGCGCTGGCGATTCTGAGTGATGGCAATCCCCGGTGGGAGGACCTGTGGATCGCCATCGGCTGCGCGATCGGGGCCTTCTTGATGCGCGGTGCCGGATGTACATGGAACGACATCACCGACCGCGATTTTGACGGACAGGTCGAACGCACAAGATCGCGCCCAATCCCGTCAGGTCAGGTCAGCGTAAGGCAAGCCGTGATCTGGATGGGCCTGCAATGCCTGCTGGCGCTGGGGATTCTGCTAACCTTCAACCAGGCCGCCATCGCCATGGGAGTGCTATCACTCCTGCCGGTGACGATCTATCCGTTTGCGAAACGGTTCACGTGGTGGCCACAGGTGTTTCTGGGGCTGGCCTTCAACTGGGGTATTCTGCTGGCGTGGACGGCACATACGGGTTCGGTCGGTGTTCCGGCGATCACGCTGTACCTGGCTGGAATCGCGTGGACGCTGTTCTATGACACGATCTACGCCCATCAGGACACCGAAGACGACGAACTGATCGGTATCAAGTCCACCGCCCGGCTGTTTGGCACCGACACGGCCCGCTGGCTCAAGTATTTTCTTGTGGCTACTGTTTTCCTCATGGCACTGGCCATTATTGACGGGGCGCTGGCGCAGGTTTCTGTTTTGGCCCTTGTCGTGGCACTGGCCGGGCCGTGGGCGATGGGCTGGCATATGGCCTGGCAACTTCGCGGGTTGGACATTGAAGACAACGCGAAGCTGCTGCAACTGTTCCGCGCCAATCGCGATACCGGCCTTATTCCGCTGATCTTCATCTGCGTCGCGCTTGTGCTCTGATTGCACCTTGGCGCGGGCCTCTGTAAGAGTTCGCACAATCGCTTGAGGAGTCGATAACCCGAACATGCGTCTACCCTACGCCCTTGCTGCTGCCACTATCTTTCTCATGTCTGCGGGCCTATGTCTGTTGGCCGCCAGTATTGCAGTGACCAAGGTCGAGGAAACGTCGGAATTTGCCGTTCGCCGCGCGCTGGACCTTCAGGGGCATGACTGGGCTGAGGTATATTCAGATGGTTTGCGCGTTGTTCTGACGGGCACGGCCAGCACCGAAGCCGTACGCTTTAACGCGCTTACGGCCGCAGGCACCGAGGTCGACACCTCGCGCGTGATCGACGAGATGGAGGTCGCGCCAACAACCGAACTGGCTGCACCCGGATTCTCGGCCGAGATCCTGCGCAACGACAGCGGCATTTCCGTCATCGGCCTTATCCCGGCCAGCGAGGACCGCGAGGCGCTAGTGAAAAGGCTAAGCAATCTGGGTAATGGCAGCCCTGTTTCGGACCTAATGGAAACTGCCAATTATCCCAAGCCCAAGGGCTGGGACGACGCAATCGGATTTGCTGTTGAGGCACTGGCCCGATTGCCGCGGGCAAAGATCTCGGCCAGCCCCGGTTTGGTCAAGATCACGGCCATTGCCGACAGCCAACAGGAAAAGGAACAACTGGAACAAGGCCTCACCCGTGCGGCCCCGCCCAGCCTTCGGATCGGGCTTTCAATCTCGGCCCCGCGCCCTGTTATCACGCCATTCACTTTGCGGTTTCTGATTGGCGAGGGCGGTGGCCAATTTGACGCCTGTTCCGCCCAGGACACTAAGGCGCGCGATACCATTATTGCCGCAGCGCAAGAGGCCGGTCTGAATTCCATCTACACCTGCACCATCGGGCTGGGCGAACCCTCACCGCGGTGGCCCGAGGCCGCTGTACTCAGCATTCGCGCTTTGGCCGAACTTGGCCGGGGGTCGGTAACGATGTCGGACGCAGACATAACGCTGGTCGCCGCAGAAGGCACCGATGCCGGAACCTTTGACCGGGTGGTGGGTGAGCTTGAGAACGCCTTGCCTCCGGTCTTTGCCTTGCACGCGATCTTGCCACCGCCCGAGTCCGCAGAAGCGTCGGGCCCGCCAGAATTCACAGCAACACGCAGCCCCGAAGGCCTGGTTCAGATGCGTGGCCGGCTAGGCGACGCATCTCAGCGTGACATGGTGGACAGCTACGCCCGCGCTGCGTTTGGGTCCGAACATGTCTACACCGCGACCCGCATCGCGCCCGAGGATCTGCCGATGACGTGGCCTGTTCGCGTTCTGACCGGGCTTGAAGCGCTAGCTCATCTGCACAACGGTGCGCTGACGGTCACACCCGATGATCTTGTTCTGAACGGTGTCAGCCACAGCAAGGACTCCAAAGCGCAGATTGCTGGTTTGTTGTCCGAAAAACTTGGCGACGCACAAGAGTTCTCGTTGTCCATTACCTATCAGGAACCGCCTGCGTTACCCGAAGACACATTGCCCGATCCCGAGGTTTGTGAGGAACGCATCGTCGAAGTTCAGGCGGAAACCAAGATTGCTTTTGAACCCGGTTCGGCCACCGTCGCCGCCGACTCGCGCGATACAGTAAACCAGATTGCAGATATCTTGCGCGAATGTGGCCCGATCAGACTTGAGATTCAGGGGCACACCGACAGTCAGGGTCGCGAAGAAATGAACCAGCAGCTTAGCCAGGCGCGCGCACAGTCCATCCTGAACGAACTGCGCGGACGTCGGATACCAACGGCCAGCTACACCGCCGTGGGCTATGGGGAAACTCAGCCCATTGCCGAAAACGACACCGAAGAGGGCCGCGAACAGAACCGCCGTATCGAGTTCCGTTTGATCCGGCCTGAACCGGTTGAAAACCCGGAAACAGGGCTGGACGCGATTGAGGCGGAATCAATCGAGGCAGAGCAGACGGAAAACACCGCCGCAGACGCGGATGAAGGGGATCAGCAAAGTGAACAGAATTGAATTCATTATCGCCACCGCCATCATCCTGTTCGCGGCATTTTGCATGGGCTGGTTTGCCAACTGGCTGGCGCATCGCCTGTCTCGTGTGCGTCAGAGCGACGTGGCCGATCTGGACCGTATGAGCCAGGAATTGCACGAGGCCGAGGAAACCCGCGATCAGGCGATAACGTATCTGCAACAGCGTGAAGCGGAACTGACGAACCAGCTAACGCAGGCCGAGGCGGAACTGGACGCGGCCATGGATGGTTTGCGCGCGGCGCGGCAAGAGGCCGAAGAGCTGCGGGGTCGGATAAACAACGCCGACTGATCACTACCAGCGGGCTAGCGCGTCTTCATCCTCGTCCTTGGCGGCAACCCAATCAGCACCACCCGAGGTGATTTCTTTTTTCCAGAACGGCGCGCGGGATTTCAGGTAGTCCATCAGGTATTCCGCCGCCTCGAACGCATCTTTACGATGCGGAGCGGCCGTGGCCACCATCATAATCCGGTCCCCGGGGGCAAGCCGCCCGTAACGGTGGATCACCAGCACATCTCCCAACGACCAGCGGGCCTGTGCATCTTCTGCGATCTTGGTCAGCGCCCGTTCGGTCATGCCGGGATAATGTTCGATCTCCATCACATCCAGATTGCCGGATGCCAGATCACGCACAACACCGGTAAAGGTCACAATTGCCCCGTTGCCGTTGTCGCCCGCGGCAAACGCGTTGGCCTCGGCACCCAGATCGAATTCCTGTTCCTGTACGACGATGCGCATTTCAACCGCCGGTCATCGGTGGGAAAAATGCAACCTCGCGCACGCCGGACAATGAGGCGTCAAAATCCGACAATTCCTGATCCAGCGCGACCCGCAATGCAGACAGATCCGCGAAGGCTGCCGCATATCGGTCCTCGCGCGCACTGAGTTCGGCAACCAGATCGGATACCGTTGCGGCCTCGGTCTCGATCCGCTCTTTCGGCAGGCCGATCCGTTCGCGCACCCAGGCGAAATACAGCACGTCCATCACTCAGCTCTCCTTCAGATGGGGCAAAGCTTTACGTAGGTAATCATAGCCGGTGATCAATGTCAGCGCCGCAGCGATCCACAGCAACCACAGCCCGATGCGGCCCGACCAGAACATTCCTTCCAGATGCCAACGCAGGTGGTTTACGTCGTCGACCTGCCCAGACAAAACTTCGTCTATCAACTCTGGGGTCATACCGAAAGAACCCATCACGAAGTAATGTTCAAAGATCCCTTGCGAAAACAGTACAGCGATCGCCACCATTTGCGCCGTTGTTTTCCACTTGGCCAGTTTCGTGACTTTGAGTGTACCCGCCACATCACCCAGATATTCGCGCAGCCCAGAAACAAAAACCTCGCGAAACAGGATCACCGTCGCGGGCAGGACCAGCCATGGTGTCCAGCTTTCGGTCGAATAACCGACAAGGATCATCAGCGCGATCACCACCATCGCCTTGTCGGCAATCGGGTCCATCATAGCGCCGATCTTGGTTTCCTGTTGCCACGTCCGCGCAAGATAGCCGTCGAACCAATCCGTGATGGCGGCCGACAAAAACAGGACCAAAGCAAACCAATCTGCATAGGGACGCGTGAAATACAGAAACATTACGGCCAGACCGGGCGCCGCAAGCAAGCGTAGCACGGTCAGGATATTGGGCAGGTTCCACTTCATGGTTCGGACATTACAGTGCCGAGTGCAGACATAAAAGACAGCACCGGAAAAAACTGACCCAATCACAGGCAGTTGCGATGCTGTTGGTCAAACGGTCGCAAGCCAGTTTTTCCGCCAGATACCCCTTGGCACGCGTTTGCTTTGCAGTCAGGTTGGCGCCCGATTCCAAAGCGGCGAAAACATGATATCCCACATAAAAACTGATCCCCGATCCAATCTGATCGGCAGCGTCTGGATGATTTCAGCGATGGCGCTTTTCGCGCTTGAGGATGCGCTGATCAAAGGGGCTTCTGCCACACTGCCGATCTGGCAAATACTCGTGCTGTTCGGCGCGGGTGGCTCAGCAGTTTTTGCGGCAGCCGCACTGCTGCGCGGAGCGCGGCTTTTCCACATCGATGTGTTGTCCCGCCCGATGAAGGTGCGGGTTTTGTTCGAAATACTTGGGCGGCTGTTCTTTGTTCTTGCGATTGCGCTGACTCCGCTTTCTGTCGCCACCGTGATCCTGCAAGCGACCCCGTTGTTCGTGGTTGCGGGTGCCGCGCTGTTCTTTGGTGAAACGGTTGGCTGGCGACGCTGGAGCGCGATTGTGACCGGCCTGATCGGCGTCGTGGTGATCATCCAGCCGACTGGTGAGGGGTTCTCGGCGCTCTCAATCCTTGCCGTGCTTGGCATGCTGGGCTTTGCCGGGCGTGACCTGGCCAGCCGTGCCGCCCCGGCAACGCTGGGGACCGAGGTGCTGGGCTTTTACGGTTTTCTTTGCATCGTGGTTGCCGGGCTGGCTTTCAGGCTTTGGGAGGGTACGCCCATTGCGGCGCTGGACCTGCAAACCGGCCTGTATGTCAGCGGCGCGATTGTGATCGGCACCTTGGCCTATGCACTGCTGATGAAGGCGATGCGGACCGGAGAGGTTTCATCCGTCGCCCCGTTCCGCTATTCGCGCCTGCTTTTTGGCGTCGCATTGGGCGTGGTCGCCTTTGGCGAGCGTCTGGACGGGACCATGTGGATAGGCACCGCGCTAATCGTCGCCTCGGGGCTTTACATCCTTTGGCGCGGACGGCAGGTCTAACCTTTTTCGTGAAAGAAGTCATAAACTTTCTGCGCCAACCCGGCTGAGATGCCGTCAACCGCCTTCAGATCGGCCAGATTGGCCCGGCTGACGGCCTTGGCGCTGCCGAAATGCGCCAGCAATGCGCGTTTTCGGGCTGCGCCGACGCCGGGAATGTCATCCAGCGGAGTTGCACCCACAGCCTTGGCCCGTTTTGCGCGATGGGTGCCGATGGCAAACCTGTGCGCCTCATCCCGCAGGCGCTGGACGAAGTACAAAACCGGATCATTTCGTTTCAGGGCAAAGGGGCGTTGTCCGATGCGATGGAACTCTTCCTTGCCATGGTCCCGATCAATACCCTTGGCGACGCCGACCATCGGTATGTCTTCCACCCCATGCGTTTGCATGATCTCATGCACGGCACTCACCTGCCCAGCCCCGCCATCAATTAACAGAAGATCGGGCCACATCCCTTTGTCGCGATCGGGGTCCTCTTTTTGCAGACGGGTAAAGCGGCGAGTCAGTACCTCTTTCATCATTCCGAAGTCATCGCCGGGGGTCAGATCATCCCCACGGATGTTGAACTTGCGATAAGCGTTTTTCATGAACCCCTCTGGTCCCGCAACAATCATTCCACCGACTGCATTGGTGCCCTGAATATGAGAGTTGTCATAGACCTCAATCCGCGTTGGTGGCGCGTCCAGATCAAACGCTTCGGCCACACCGCGCAGCAACTTGGCCTGCGTGGCACTTTCTGACATCCGCCGGGCCAGAGACTCGCGTGCATTGCGCAGGGCACCGGCAACGAGTTCCTGTTTCTCACCGCGCTGCGGAACCAGGATTTCAACCTTGCGACCTGCCTTCTCAGACAGCGCCTCTTGCATGAGATCGGCGTTCTCGATCGCGTCTGACAGGATCAATTGCCGCGGCGGTTCCTTGTTGTCGTAGAACTGACCGATGAACGCCTCCATCACTTCGGCGGCTGACACATCGGCGCCAACCCGGGGATAGAAATCCTTGTTACCCCAGTTCTGGTTCGCACGAATAAAGAACACCTGAACGCAGGCCTGACCGCTGTCCATGTAGAGGCCAATCACATCCGCTTCGGCCACACCACGCGGATTGATCCCCTGAGAGGTCTGCACCTGCGTCAGCGCCCGGATTCGATCCCGCAGACCGGCGGCGCGTTCGAATTCCATTGCTTCAGAAGCCGCCATCATCTGTTCGGCCAAATCCTCTTGCACCTTGGTCGAGCGGCCAGACAGGAACCGCTCGGCATCTTTAACGCTCTCCCTGTAATCCTCCTGCGAGATCAAATCGACACAAGGCCCGGAACACCGCTTGATCTGATACAGCAAGCAAGGTCGGGTCCGGCTGTCGAACATGGAGTCCGAGCAGTTGCGCAGCAGGAACGCCTTTTGCAGTTGGTTGAGTGTTCGGTTTACCGCACCCGCACTGGCGAAGGGGCCAAAATATGCACCCTTCTCTTTCTTCGCCCCGCGATGTTTTTTGATCTGTGGGTATGCGTGATCTTTGGCGACCAGGATATTCGGAAAGCTCTTATCGTCGCGCAGGAGCACATTGTATTTTGGCTTGAGCTGCTTGATCAGATTTTGCTCAAGCAGCAGCGCTTCGGTCTCGGTCCGGGTTGTCAGGAACATCATCGAGGCAGTCGATGCAATCATACGCTCGATCCGCCCGGAATGGCCGGGGCGCGCATAATTCGATACGCGCGCCTTCAGGTTTCGTGCCTTGCCCACATACAAAACCCGGCTGTCTGCATCCAGCATCCGGTAAACGCCCGGCGAACTGTCCAGCGTTTTTACATAACGCTGGATGCAGGCATAGCCGGAGGGCTGCATTTCGGGTGTCGAGTCGTTCTGGATTGTCATGGGCCTGAGATATGATTCTCTGACTATGGCTGCAATCTTAGGCGGTGCAGTTCAAGGGAAAACAAATCCACGGTTTCTGTGGATAAGTATGAAGATAAGTTTCCCAGCACCGCGAAATTCCCTTGATTCATTAAGGATTGATTAATTTGCCTAAAAAATAGGCGTATATATAAGATACTGTTTTTAAATGAAACTTTTTCATACACAGGGCAAGTACATGAAAAAAAAGACATTTTTGTAACAATCCGGTAACGGAAACGCGAGCGGTGCAAAACTTGCGGCGGAATTACTTATTCAACACCCAAAACATCCGGTGTTTGCCAGCCCAAATGCTGTCCACCGTCCACGCAAAGAAGCTGTCCGGTAACCGCGTGCGCATCAAGAAAATAGCCCAGCGCGGCCGTGATATCCGAAAGGTTCGCACCACGTTCGAGAACAGTGTTGGCGCGCTGCGTCTTAAAGTGATCCTCGGTCTGACGGTGGCCCTGCATGGTCGGACCCGGCCCAATGGCGTTTACCCGTATTGCAGGCGTCAAGGCCTGAGCGGCCGTACGTGTCAAGGCCCACAGACCCATTTTCGCAATCGTGTAGGACATGAACTCGGGCGTCAGTTTGCGCACCCGCATATCCACCATATTGACGATCAGCCCGGTGGCAACGGGTTCGCCCGCCTCATCAGTTTCGGGTTTCAAGCCCTGTTCAGCCATGGCCTGTGTCAGCACGAAAGGCGCCCGCAGATTGCTTTCCAGATGCCGATCCCAGCTTTCCCGCGTGGTCGTGTTGATATTGTCATATTCAAAGATCGAGGCGTTGTTGACGAGGCAGGTGATAGGGCCACCCAACGCCGCGGCTGCGCGGGACAGCAGGATGCTGACCTGAGCTTCATCCAGCAGGTCGGCCTGCAATGCGATTGCCATACGACCCAAGGATTGAATTTCGGCTACAGTTTCCTGTGCGGCTTGCTCTGAGGTGGCAAAATGAACGGCGATGTCATAGCCGCGCTGCGCCAGGTACAACGCCATTGCTCTGCCAAGACGTTTTCCCGCACCGGTTACTAAAGCTCGGGTCATGTAGGCCCTTTCCGTCCAATCACACTAGCAGAGAGATCACATAGGCCGCGTACAAAAGTGTCAACAAGACGCCCCAGATGCGGGTGATATCCTGTTTGAAAAAGACAAACGGGATCAGCAGCAAGGATGCACCAAGCATGACCCACAGGTCAAAGCGAAGAAATTCCGGATCCACCGGAATGGGGCCAACAAATGTTGCAATCCCGACGATGGCCAGCAGGTTGAACATGTTCGAACCGATGACGTTGCCCAATGCTACATCCGCTTGCCGTCTTAGTGCCGCCATTACCGTCGTCGCCAGTTCAGGCAAAGAGGTTCCGACCGCAACCAGTGTCAGGCCGATAACTGTTTCGCTGACGCCATAGGTGCGGGCAATCAAGGTCGCGTTTTCAACAAGAAGATGCGCACCCATCGGCAAGCCGATGAGGCCAAGAACCAGGTAGACCGATACTTTCCAATACGGCATGCTGGGGTCAGCTTCTTCCAGGCCTTCAAGGTCGTCGGAACTGGGAAAGGCCTGACCACAGGATTTTCGATGGTTATTGGCCTCGCGGAAGGCAATCCACAGTATGATACCAAGGGCGGCAAGCAGTATCGCCCCGCTCAGCAATGTGAACACACCAAAGAAGGCCAGCCCGATGAACATGGCCGAAGCCAGTAGCATGAAAATGTAGTTCTTTCGGCTGTCGCATTCGCTGGTATGCAATGTTGCCAGCAACGCCGGTACGCCCAGAACCAAAAGGATATTCGCGGTATTCGACCCGACAACATTGCCCAGCGCAATTCCGGGCGCGTTTTCCTTGATCGCACTGATGGCAATCAACAATTCAGGCGCCGAAGTACCAAACGCCACAATCGTCAAACTAACGATCAGCGCGGGTACGCCCAGGCGCAGGCTCAGGTTCACGGCGCCGCGAACCAAGGCATCCCCCGCCAGCAGCAAAATCAGCAAACCAAGGCCGGATAACAGCCATGCCGTCATATGCGGCCTCCTTTTTCGCAGGCGCAGGGGCCTTTACCGATCCTGAACCGTCCGCAGCGCGGACATCTTGCAGATTGCAGCCGCTTCTGCCCTGGAAAACGCAGCTTTCCGAACATCGCCAGGACGCCCATGGCGATCAGGAAAAGGGTGACAATCTTGACGATCACGTTACAGACCAAACCGCGCGTAGGCGGCACGCTCTTCCAGGCCTGCGATGGCATCCTGCGCCAGAGACGCACCGAACCGGGTCCATAACGGCTTGCGCAGCCCATACCGGCGGAACTTAACCTTGTCGCCAAAGCGTTCCTGCATTTTGGGCTTCAGATGGGCGATACCATCAATCAGGCCCAACTCCTGCGCGCGCCGTGCCAGCCAGATCTCACCTGTAAAAAGGTCCTGACTGTGATCCAGCTTGGACCCGCGCCGATTCTTGACATGAGCGATGAAGTTTTCATGGATATCGGCCAGCAACCCTTCGAGACGCGCGACATCCTCTTTCTTTTCTGGCGAGAACGGGTCGAGCATGGATTTCGACTGCCCAGCGGTATGCACACGCCGTTCAATCCCTTGCCGTTTCAACAGGATATGCGCGCCGAAGCCCGATGAAATGACCCCAATCGAACCCAGAACCGAGCTGTCATCAGCGTAAATCTCATCCGCAGCGGCGGCCAACCAATAGCCCCCCGATGCCGCCACATCCTCGACAAACGCGATGACGGGAACGTCAAGCTCATCCGACAATCGCCGGATCCGCGACCCGATCAAAGAGCTTTGCACGGGCGACCCACCGGGCGAGTTAATCTCAAGCGCGACGGCGGCTGGCTTACCCTTGCGAAAGGCTTTCTCAAGCACGGGGGCCAGCGTGGTGTCGGACATTGACCCACGCCCGGCCATCCCGATCGCGCCAGACAGGCGCACAACGGCCACAACAGGGTGTTTCTTCATAAAGGGCAGGCTGAGTTTCATGGGTGCCGATGTAGAGTGCGCCCAACCGGTAAACAAGGGACCGCCGTTGCGGAATGGGCGACATGAGTAGATTTCGTTAGGTCAGAGGACAAAAATACAACTCCTGTCTGCGGGTTAGCTGCGGATGCGCCAGCCGGTTTTGAATATCCAGCCAATGATGCCAAGGCACAGGCCGGTAAAAAGAAGAATAGCCAGAAGGCTAAGCCCGATTGGCACATCCGCCATTCCATAAAAAGACCATCGAAACCCCGAAATCAGGTAAACTACGGGGTTGAACAGGGTGACTGTCTGCCAAACCGGCGGCAGCATCGAGATCGAGTAGAACGTGCCGCCTAGAAAAATCAGCGGCGTCACAACAAGTTGAGGTACCAAAGACATCTGCTCGAAATTGCTGGCCCAGATGCCGATAATAAAGCCCAGCAACGAAAAGCTTAGGCAGGTCAGGATCAGGAACGCGGCCATCGCAATCGGGTGCTGGATACGCAAGTCCACAAAGAACGAGGCTGTCACAAGAATGACCACACCAACAAACAACGCTTTTGTTGCCGCCGCGCCGACATAGCCGATCACGATCTCGATAAAGTTAACAGGCGCTGAAAGCAGTTCGTAAATCGTGCCCAGAAATTTGGGAAAGTAGATACCAAAGGACGCGTTCGATATCGCAAGCAGCACGACTGACAACATGATCAGCCCCGGCACGATGAAAGCGCCATAAGAAACCCCTTCGACCTCTTGGATGCGGCTGCCGATAGCAGTGCCGAACACCACGAAGTACAGCGATGTCGAAAGGACCGGAGACAGGAAGCTCTGCGCCAAGGTGCGAAAGAACCGGGCCATTTCAAAGCGGTATATGGCGGCAATGGCGGACCAGTTCATGCGGGCTCTCCCGACACCAGATTGACAAAAATCTCTTCAAGGCTTGACTGCCGGGTTTGCACATCACGCAAAACCAGACCAGCCTGCGCCACGTCGTTCAACAAGGCGGTTATCCCGGTACGGTCTGCGTTGGTGTCATATGTGTAGACAAGCGCATCGCCACTGCCGTTGAGCTCTAGGTTATGGGCTGCCAGACTGTCCGGAATAGACTGGATCGGCTCGGTCAACATCACCTCAAGGTGTTTTTTGCCCATCTGCGCCATCAGAGTGTCTTTGTCCTGCACCAGCAGCAATTCACCCTTGTCGATGACGCCAACGCGATCAGCAATCGCTTCGGCCTCTTCTATGTAATGTGTAGTTAGGATGATGGTGACGCCGGACCTTTTCAATTCGGCCACAATCTCCCACATGTCCTTGCGCAGTTCGACATCCACACCTGCGGTTGGTTCGTCCAGAAACAGCACCCGCGGTTCATGCGAAAGCGCTTTGGCAATCATCACCCGACGTTTCATACCTCCGGACAGCTCTTTGATCGCGTTCTTTCGCTTTTCCCAAAGGGACAGTTTGCGCAGGATGTCTTCGATCCTCTCGTCGTTTCGGCTCAGCCCGAACAGGCCGCGCGACAGGCGCACCGTGTTCCAGACCTTCTCGAACGGCTCAAGGGCAATTTCTTGCGGCACCAATCCAATCATTCGACGCGCGGCGCGAAAATCAGTTTGAATATCGTGGCCACCTACCGTCACTGCACCCGAGGTCGGCGTGGTGATGCCACAGATCGTCGAAATAAGCGTCGTCTTGCCCGCCCCGTTTGGCCCCAGCAGCGCCAGAATTTCCCCCTGCTCGATCTCCAACGAGACACCTTTCAACGCCTCAAACCCGTCGGCGTAGGATTTGCGCAGGTCCTTGATAGATAGAATGGTCGTCATACAGGTTCCTTATTCTGGCGGCGACCCTAACCCGCTCGTCGTGCACAGAACAGGTCAATTCCGCACATCATCCTGCGCTTTTTTGAATTGAAGGAGCTTGCTTAGCTCACAACTGGGGTCTTGCAATTCGCGGACGATCCCGAAACCCTGCGCCAAAATGAAAGGGGCACCATGCTGAACGGTTACAGGATCCTAGAGTTCGAGGGGCTGGGCCCGGCTCCTTTCGCGGCGATGTTATTGGCGGATATGGGCGCAGACGTCATAACCGTTCACCGAAAAGGACAAGCGGTAACGCCCGGGATGCCGGAGCGTTCGGTGCTCGACCGTGGTAAACGGTCGATTGATCTGGATCTAAAAGACGCAGGCGATCTTGAGATTGCGAAACGCCTGATCGCATGGGCCGATGGGCTGATCGAAGGATTTCGCCCCGGCGTGATGGAAAAACTCGGCCTAAGCCCCCAAAAATGTCATGCGTTGAACCCAAAGCTGGTCTATGGCCGGATGACCGGCTGGGGGCAGGACAGCCCCCTTTCAGACGCTGCCGGGCACGATCTGAACTATATCGCCCTGTCCGGTGCGCTTTGGTATGCGTCTCAACCGGGTCAGCCCCCGCAAACCCCGGCAACGCTTGTTGGTGATATCGGCGGTGGGGCTTTGTATCTTGTTACGGGCCTTCTGGCCGGGCTTCTGAATGCGCAAAAAACGGGTGAAGGAACGGTGGTCGACGCCGCAATCTATGACGGGTCGGCCCATATGATGAACCTGCTGATGAGCCTTGGCCAGACGGGCAACTTGTCGGAATCGCGCGGGCAGAGCCTGCTGGATGGCCCTCATTGGAGCCGGACCTACACCTGCGTCGATGGCGGGTTCGTAACGGTGCAGTGTCTGGAACCCAAATTCTACGCCCTGTTTCTGCAAAAACTGGGCTTGTCCGAAGACCCTGATTTCCAGCAACAATACAATCGCGCAAGCTGGCCTGCCCTCACACAACGCCTGACCGAAATCTTTGCCAGCCAACCGCGTGATCATTGGGCAGATCTTTTCGACGGCACCGATGCCTGCGTCGCGCCCGTGCTTAGCCCGACCGAAGCACATGCCCACCCGATGAACACTGCCCGCCAAACATGGCGCAGTACAGATGGCACCCTTCAAGCCGCCGCCGCCCCCAGATTTTCAACTAATGAATGGCGCCCCAAACCCAGCCCCAGACGCGGAGAACACCGTCAGGACATCCTGAACGAGTTTGACGCACAACAGGTATCCCCCTCTTCATCTGGCTAAAAATATCTCGGGGGATGAATTGGCCGCAGGCCAAGAAGGGGGCTGGCACCCCTTCCCTTGCCTATCGCCCGCGAACTGTGTCGATCATCAACTGAACATTCTCTGGGTCAGCATCCGGTGTAATCCCATGACCGAGGTTGAAGATATGCGGACCATTCGAGAATGCCTGGACGATCCGCCGCGTCTCATCCACCAATGCCTGCCCGCCGGTCACCATATGGGACGAGGCCAGATTGCCCTGAACGCAACCGTCGACCTGCACATGCTCCGCCCCCCATTCCGGGGACACCGAATTGTCCAGCGCAACGCAATCCACACCGGTTGCCTTGGCGAAACCGATATAACCATCCCCGGCTTCACGGGGGAAGCCGATCACCGGGATACCAGGATGGCGTGCCTTGATGGCTTGCGTAATCACCCGGCAAGGCTCGACCGCGTATTTCTGGAATGCATCACCCTTCAGCGATCCGGCCCAGCTGTCAAAGATCTTGACCACCTCGGCCCCAGCGTCGATCTGGGCCGAAAGATACTCGATCGTGGCCAGCGTAATCCGATCCATCAGCGCCTCGAACAAGGCGGTGTTTCCCTCGCGCAGCGCATGGGCCGGTCCCTGATCCGGTGTGCCGCGCCCTGCGATCATATAGGTTGCCACCGTCCAGGGCGCGCCGGCGAACCCGATCAGCGTTGTCTCGGACGGCAATTCCCTCGAAAGGATGCGCACCGTTTCATAGACCGGTGACAAAGTCTCATGGATCGTCTCAACCGGTTTCAGCGCGTCAAAGTCCGATTGCTGCGTGATGGTCGACAAGCGCGGGCCTTCTCCGGTCACGAACCACAACTCAGCGCCCAGCGCCTGTGGCACCAACAAAATGTCTGCAAACAGGATGGCCGCGTCGAAGCCATAACGTCGGATGGGTTGCAGCGTGACCTCGGCCGCAAGCTCGGGGTTGTAGCACAGCGACAGAAAATCGCCGGCTTGCGCGCGGGTTGCGCGATATTCGGGCAGATACCGCCCGGCCTGACGCATCATCCAGATCGGCGGCACATCCTGCACCTCACCCGCCAGCGCCCGCAGCAGTTTCTTTGTCTCGGCCATATTTGCCCCCAATCGTGTCGGTCAACGGAACGGGTCCGTCTTCGGCGGCAATTTGTCAAGCGCTGCCCCCATTGTCAGGGCAACGTGACGCGACTAAAGCTTGGCATATGACACTGACCCTGCCCAATCCCGACTCACCGCTGAAAATCGGCACACGTGGTTCGCCACTGGCCCTGGCGCAAGCCTATGAGACCCGGCAAAGGCTGGGTGCGGCCTTTGACCTGCCAGACGATGCGTTCGAAATCGTGGTGATCAAAACCACGGGCGACAACCGGGCCATGATCGATGCAGACCGACCTTTGAAAGAGATCGGCAACAAGGGTCTGTTCACCAAGGAAATCGAAGAAGCGATGTTGCGCGGCGCAATCGACATCGCGGTGCATTCCACCAAGGACATGCCGGTGCAACAGCCCGAGGGGCTGGTGTTGGACACATTTCTACCGCGTGAGGATGTGCGCGATGCATTTATCTCACCCAAGCTCAATTCGATCCGCGATCTTCCACAGGGTGCGGTGGTCGGCACCTCATCACTGCGCCGCCGGGCACAGCTGCTGAACCGGCGGCCCGACCTGAAAGTGGTTGAATTTCGTGGCAACGTGCAGACCAGACTGAAGAAACTGGCGGATGGTGTGGCCGATTGTACCTTTCTGGCCATGGCAGGCATACGCCGCCTGAATATGGAAGACGTGCCCGCCACGGCGATCGCGCCTGAACAGATGTTACCGGCCATTGCACAGGGCACAATCGGTATCGAACGCCGCAACGATGATTCCCGCGCAGCGGGTATGCTTGAGGCAATCCACGATACCGAAACCGGTCAACGCCTGATCGCTGAACGCGCCTTGCTGGCGGCGTTAGATGGGTCTTGTGAAACACCCATCGCCGGTCTGGCCGAGATACAGGGCGGCACCCTGCGCCTGCGCGGTGAAGTGCTGCGCCCGGATGGTTCCGAGGCGATTTCCGAAGACATCTCTGGCACCATCGCCGATGCAGCGGAAATGGGGCGCAAAATGGCAGAGTCGCTTCTGAGAAAAGCGGGGCCCGGGTTCTTTGATTGGAGAAATTGAGAAAAATTTGAGTAATGTGAATTACTTCACTGTAGACTCCCTGCCAATCTGGCATCAAGGTTGCATACCGATGAGATCAGGGGGCTGTCTCAAAAAAGTCGAAAGTTTTTTCAGTATATTCGCTTAAGTGGTATTCGAGGGGGCGAGATTGCACCAAACTGCTGATCGGTTAGGGCCGCTGTCATATTTCGACAGCGGCCCATTTCTTTTCTCTGAGGTGCGTCACGCTGCGCTGATTGCGTCTACTGCCTTTTCAACGGCTGCGCGGGTTTGTTCCAAATCAGCCTCGGTGACTGCCAAGGACGGATAAAGTTTGCCGGGGGATTTGAAGATACCGTGCGCGCGCAACGTATCGTTGTAGAGGGTGTTGCGGTGTGGATCGTCATGTTTTGCACTTCGGTAGTCCCGACAGGCAGCATCGGTAAAACAGATATCAAACAGAGTCTCATCGCCGCAAACCTGATGCGGAATGCCAGCCTTTGTCAGCGCATGCACCTGCATCTGCTGCAATGCCGCACCGGTCGCGCGCAATTGGTCGTAAACACCGTCGCGCCGAAGAATCTCCATGGTCTTGAGACCCGCGACCGACGCCACCGGATTGCCGGACAAGGTCCCCAACTGCATCAGCCAGCCTTCCTCACCCACTTGCGCCTTGTCGAAATGCTTCATGATATCGACACTGGCGCCCAAAGCGGCCAGAGGGAAACCACCGCCGGTAATCTTACCGAGGGTGCAGATATCGGGCGTGACGCCGTATTTTTCCTGCGCACCGCCATAGGCCAGACGGAAACCGGTGACGATCTCATCAAAGATCAGCAGAACATTATGCTTGTCGCACAGATCCCGCAGCCCCTGTAGATACCCTGGCAAAGGTGGAATGATCCGCTGCAACGGCTCGACCATGATCGCGGCGACATCGTCATGTTCATCCAGCAGGGCCGACACGGCATCCAGATCGTTGAAGGGCGCGATCAGCATTTGTTCGGCCACACCTTCGGGGATACCGGCGCTATCGGGTACGGCCTGCGGAAAGTTGACCTGGCGACTTGGGGCAAGGCTCATCTGCGCCTCCGCGCTCATCCCGTGGTACCCGCCTTCAAATTTCAGTATCTTGTCGCGGCCGGTATAGGCGCGGGCCAGACGGATTGCGTACATGTCCGCCTCTCCACCCGACGCGACAAAGCGGATTTGTTCACAGCACGGAACCGCGTCAATGATCGCCTCGGCCAGCTCAATGCCTTTGGCGTTGTTGGCAAAGAATGTCATGCCTTTGGGCAGTTGTTCCAGCACGGCCTCAATCACTTCGGGGTGGCCATGACCCAGCAGCATCGGACCCGAGCCAATCAGATAGTCGATGAATTCGTTTCCATCTTCGTCCCAAACATGGCTGCCTTCGCCACGTGCAATGATGATACCGGGGTCGAAATTGCCAAATCCCCCGGCGGGCAAGACGGCGTTCGCTCGGTCGATCCATTCGGCTTGAGTATTGATTTTCAGCATTTCACACGATCTCCGATACAGGGGAACCTAGGATATCCGGGTCTGGCGCAACACCTAACCCCGGCCCGTCCGGCGGGGCAATCCTGCCATTCACACGGTTTGGTGCATCCGGGCAGATGCGCGGCGCAACATAAGACGAGAGATCACAGGTGTTCAACAAAGATCCGTGTGGAGTCGACGCCGCAAAGTGCAATGACGCCGCCGTCACGATATCTGACCCCCAAGTGCATTCAGCACAGATCTCAGCCCCCAGATGGACGGTCAGGTCACGCGCGCGCCGCATGGCTGAAAGCCCGCCGAACTTTGATAATTTCAGCGCCACCGCGTCCAGACAACCCAACTCATGCGCGCGCAAAAGCGAGGCCAGATCATATGCGTTCTCGTCAATCTTCATCGGCAATCCGGTTGCATGCCGAACAGCAGCACAGTCTTCAAGCGTTTTGCAGGGCTGCTCCAGCATAATGTCCAGGTGGGCAACCGCCCGTCCCGTGCGCGTTGCTTGCAGCCGCGACGCCCCGCAATTCCAATCGCCATAAACCAGCGGTCCCTGCCCCACGGCCTCACGCACCTTGATCAGACGTTCGGCATCGGCCTGCCAGTCGCCTTCGACACCCAGCTTGACCTGAAACTGGCGAATGCCAGACTGGTAAGCTGCCTTAGCGATCCGGGCCATGTCATCCGGCGCAATGCAGGTGATCGAGTGGTAAAGCGGCATGTCCTTCCGCGTCCGTCCCCCCATCAGAGCATAAATCGGCTGACCCGTGGCCTGCCCGAACAGGTCCCAAAGGGCGATATCGACGATGGATTTTGCATATTGGTGACCCGGAAGAAATCCGTCCAGCTTGCGCATCGGCGCATCCACACCAAACGGGGACATTCCAAGGATTTCCGGCCCCATTTCCGCAACAGCAGCCGGTACTCCACCGGCAAATGCAGGCAGGTAATGGGGGATCGGGCAAACCTCGCCCCAGCCTTTCAAACCCGTATCCGTCTCAAGACACAAGATATGAGAGGTCACTGTCGCGCAGGTCTTACCCTCGGCCATGTGATAGGTCTCGTGGCTCGTCAGATCGACAGACCATAGCGTTATCTTTTTGATTTTCATTTATATATTCCAACCGGTTCGCCCAACGCGTCTTCGTCGGGATACACGCCAAGTCCGGGAACCTCGGGCAGGTGCAAGTGACCGTCGGTATTGCGAGGACCGCGTCCACCGGCAATGTCCACTGTGATCATGTCCTGACAGGCCCAGACGGCGTGGCAGTTTTCGTCGGGAATGGTCGCGGCCAGGTGCAGCGCCTCGGTATCGGCCAAAACCGAGCCGCCGGTGGCCATCACGAACATGTCGATGCCATGCGCCAGCGCGATATCCCGCATCCGCGCGGCCTTGGTTAGCCCGCCAACGCGGTTTAGCTTGATCCCAAAGACCTCAGCCAAACCGTCGCGTGCAATACGGGCGGCATCTTGCAAGGTGACAAGGCTTTCATCCACCGAAACGGGCGAGGCATGACGGCCCGATATCGCCGCGAAATCGTCCAGCGTTTCACACGGCTGTTCGAACATGACGTTCAGGTCCTCACAGGCGCTCATCACCCGCAGGGCCTGTTGCCGGGTCCAACCCCGGTTGACATCATAGAGGACGATCTCACCCGGTTTACGGATGCTCTCGACATCGCGAACGCGGGCGATATCGCGTTCGACATCGCCGCCGATCTTTACCGAGTGTGCGACATACCCCCGACTGCGATACCGATCGATCACCGTGCGGGTTTCTTCGATGGTTTTCGCCCCCACCGACGACGCAATCGGGCGCGGCGTGCGCGACCCCCCTCCCATCAGGTCAGCAATTGGCAACCCCGCTGCCTGCCCAGCAATATCCCAGCAGGCCATATCGATTGGGCTTTTGGCATAGAGGTGGCCGGGCAAGGCGGTATCCATCGCGCGCTCAACCACCAGCAGCTTGCGCGGATCAAGGCCCAGAATGAACGGGGCCATCGTCTGAAGGCCGGCACGGATGCCCGGACCATGCGCGGGCACGTAAGTATGCCCCCAAGGGGTACCTTCACCCCAGCCGACAAGCCCTGCATCAGTTTCAATCTTTACAATCGTTGCGTCGAGTGTTTCGAACTTCAGCCGTCCGCCGGACAACCAATAAGGATGCTCCAAAGGCAGGTCGACATGGTATACGGTGATCGATTTTATCTTCATGACACATATTCCGCCACCGGCGCACCCAGGCTTTCGAAATCAGGCTTCACACCAAGTCCGGGCGCATCCGGGGCATAAAGCTTGCCATCCTGCGACGTTGCTCCGCCAATTCCGGTGGATCGCGTATTGTAGTTCATCAGATCGGTTGTGTTTTGCAGATATTCGGGCGGGGTAGAAGCCGCAAAATGCGCCACGACCGAGGTTGCGATCTCTCCGCCCCATGTATCCTCGCTGACCACGGGAATTCGGTTATCAATCAGAAAGTCCCGCACCCGCCGCGCCTTACTGAGCCCGCCGAGGTTCGAAATTTTCAGACAGCAAATCTCGGCCCCGCGATCCGCAACGATCCGCTGGGCCATCTGGATGTCGGTAATACATTCATCCAGCTTCATCGGCTGTTCGGCCACACGGCGGACTTGCTGGCATTCCTCGTAGGTGCGGCAGGGCTGCTCCAGAATAAAGTCCAGATCACGCGTGGCCCGTGCCACCCGAATGGCGTTGTCCACGCGCCAGCCCTGATTGGCATCGGCCATCGCCTTTTCGCCTGGTTTCAGCAAAGGAACGGTGGCGCGTATCCTGTCAATGTCGCTGGCCCAGTCGCCCCCGACCTTGATTTGAAACTGCCTGTAACCCTGATCGCGATAGGCGTTCATTTCGGCAACAGTTTCATCCACCGCTTTCTGCGGCGCGACCCGGTACATCGGTGCGCCATCGGTCAGTTTGCCGCCCAGCAGCATCCAGACTGGTTGATCGCAAGCTTGCCCTAGAATATCCCAACAGGCCGCGTCAAACGGCGCCTTGGCATAGCCGTGGCCCTGCGCCAGATGGTCCATCAGTTGCTCAATCCGACCTACGTGCCGAGGATCCTCTCCCAGCAGTTTCGGAGCCACCAGACGCGCCAGCGATGCGACACCTTGGGAGTGCGCGACCATGTAGTTCTCGCCGCAAGGTGTGAACTCACCACATCCCTGCAATCCGGCATCGGTGTCGATTACCACGACCGAGGCGATGGCCGTTTCGATCGCATTGCCCGCACCCCAGACATAGGCACCACCTACATAAGGCAGCCCGGTCTGATAGATGCGGATACGGGTGATTTTCATGCGACATCCATCTGAGGCAGATCGCCAAGGCCTTCACCGCGCCACAGGACGTAGGTCAGGATCGGTTGATCCATGGTCACCAATGCGTGGCTCTGCCAACTGCTGTGGACACAGGTTTGGCCAGGTCCAAGGAGTACTTCGCTCTTGTCTACTTTGAACAGCGCCCCACCGGCCAGTGCCAGATAAATCTCTTCGGCCTGGTGGCTGTGCCAGTCATAATTCAAACCAGCCCCCCAATAAGCAACGTACGCACGCAGCTGAGACGAGTGAAAATGACCTGTCGGACCAAATAGCTCGTAATAGCCGTAACGGTTCAGGAAATCTGCGCCCACCTGTTCTTCGGTGTATGTGTGTTTCCAATGCGCCAGATGTGCGGTGGCCTTGATCGCGTCGATCAGATCATATGTTTGCGCGCCACCGTCGAGATCGAAGTTGCGCACCAGATCCGTTGCCGGCACCGGGCAAGGCTGCAGCCCTGTCGGGCTTAGATCATCGGGCCACGGCCCGAACCCGGAAAGATCGGAGTGCACCTGATGCAACCGCTGCGCGGCTTGTAGAACGTCATCTAGTGTCATGGGATCACCACTATGTTGCCGGTATGCTGTTTTGCGATGAAAGCAGCCTGAGCGTCGCGCAGGTCCTCTAACGGATAGGTCGCGGCAAGGGCGGGCTTGATCTGACCGCTTTCAATGTATTTCACGATGTTCTGCATTACCTGCGGGTCGATCACGGTCGAGCCGGTAAAGGTCAGGTCGCGCAGGTAGAATGTGCGCAGGTCGAACTCGACCATCGGACCGGCAATTGCGCCGGAACAGGTATAGCGCCCGCCGCGTTCCAGAATGTCGATCATATTCGGCCAGTATGGCCCACCAACCACATCGGCAACCACGGTTACCTTTTCTTCACCAAGGGCCGCGCGCAGATTCTCTGGCGCTCGGGGCAAGATGCGGTCTGGCCCCAGCTTCGCAACGTCGGGATGCTTTGCCTCGGACGCCATCGCAATCACCCGCGCACCGCGCCGTTTGGCAAGCTGGACCAGCGCACCGCCAACACCGCCCGAGGCGCCGGGCACCAGTACCGTATCCCTGTCCGTTACATTGGCGCGGGTCAGCATGCCCTCGGCAGTTGAGTAGGAACAGGAAAACGTCGCCAGTTCGGCATCTGACAGGTTGGATTTGATTGGAAGTGCGTTTACCGCAAGCGTTGTCGCGTATTCGGCAAAACCACCATCGCGTTCTGAGCCATAGTAGCCGGTCTTGTCCATGTTTTCCGGATCATCCGGGTCGCGTAACCAGCCATCGGTGATGACGCGCTGACCGATGCGGGCGCTGTCGACACCTGCACCGACAGCTACGATTTCTCCGCAGATATCAGCCCCCTGAATGCGTGGAAAAGTGATCGGATTGCCGCCCCAAGTCGGGTCGTCCTCACCCACCTTTTCAAACGCGCCGCCGGTTGTCGCGTCTGTAACGGTCTTGGAATACCAGCCCGAGCGCGTATTAACGTCGGTATTGTTCAGACCACAGGCGGCGACCCTGATCAGCACCTCGCCCGCCGCGGGTTCAGGGCGCGGCCAGTCGGTGTGCAGCACCATTTGCTCTAACCCGCCATGGCCCATGGTGACCATGGCCTTCATTGTATTTGGCAAGGCCATCAGGCGGACTCGAATGCGGCGTCGGTGCGCGGCAGCAGGCTTTGCGGGTCGTAGGCTGGTTCGCCCAGAACACGGGCCGCGCGGGGTGAGCCGTGGATCACGACTTCTAACGCTGTCCCGGCTTTTGCGGCCTCGGGCTTGAGATAGGCAAATGCCAGGATTTTGCCGACCGTGTGGCCGTAGGCAACCGAAGCGGTCGAGCCTACGACACGGCCATCCAGCATGACGGCTTCACCGCCATGCCCGTCGATCTCGCCATCCGGTTCGATCTCAAGATACGCGCAGACCCAGGGAAGATCGGTGTTCAGGGTCTTGTCCTTGCCAAGATACTCCTTGTCGGTGCGGGCAAAGCGCAGCACCTCAGCCTCGGCCAGAGTGACCTCATTGGTCAATTCGCCAGCGCCTTTGAAGCCTTTCTCCATCCGCATCACGTTCATGGCAAAGCTGCCATAATCGGCGATGCCATGCGGCTCACCTGCGGCCCAAAGCGCGGAGTAGACGTCAAAGCACGCAGCGTTGGGCATATGCAGCTCCCACCCCAACTCACCAGCGTAGGACATGCGGAAGGCCCAGACCTTGTGGCCTGCAACGGTGATCTCTTGCGCGGACAGCCAGCGGAACCCGGCATTGGTTAGGTCAGCATCGGTGCAGCGCGCCAGCACATCGCGCGACCGAGGGCCGTTCAGCGACAGGGCAGACCAATCAGAGGACAGAGCCGTAATCTGCACATCCTCATCTGCGCGATGTTGCGCCAGATGATCCAGCAGACGTTGTTCGAAAAAGGCGGCACAGACCAGATAGAACCGATCCTCGGCCATGCGAACGATAGTGGTCTCCAACTCGATCCGGCCACGCCGGTTCAGCATGTGGGTCAGGGTGATCGAGCCGACCTTTTGCGGCATCCGGTTGGCGGTCAGGCGATCCAGCAAAGCGTAAGCGTCCGGCCCCGAAACCTCGACCTTGGTGAAGGCGGTGACATCCATGATCCCGACGCGCTCACGCACCGCCTTGACCTCGGCCGCGACCATGTCGTCAGCGGGCGTGCGACGGAAAGAATAATGATCGCGCTGCTCGACCCCGTCCCGTGCAAACCAGCGGGGGCGTTCAAAACCGTAGACCTCTTCATGCACCGCGCCCTTGGATTTCAGCAGTTCATACAGTGGCGACGGCTTGATTGGACGCCCCGCAAGCCGATTGAAATGCGGGAAGGGGATTTCGTGGCGCAGGCAGTAATCTTCCTCGGCCTTGATCACCTGCCACTCCTTGTTGGCATAGCTGCCAAAGCGCCGCGGGTCGAATTCGCGCATCGAGATATCGGCGGCCCCATGCACCATCCAGCGCGCCAATTCGCGGGTCAGGCCCGGACCCCAACCGATCCCGATCTGCGTGCCGCAGCAGCACCAGTAGTTCCGCACACCCGGCGCAGGCCCGATCAGAGGGTTGCCATCCGGCGGATGTGAAATCGCCCCATGCACATCGCGTTGAATACCCAACTCGGCAAAGATCGGCATGCGGTTCAGGCTTTCTTCAAGCCACGGCATCACCCGGTCATAATCCGCATCGAAAAGCCAGTTTTCATATTCCCAAGGGCAATGGTCATGCCAGACCGAGTTCGGGTTCTCTTTTTCATAGATCCCGATCAGCCCGCGCTGCTGCTCCATTCGGATATAGCCCGAGACCTTGCGATCATCGCGGATCACCGGCAGTTCTTTGTCCAGATTCTGGAACTCGGGCACCGGCTCGGTCACAAAGTAATGGTGCGTCATCGAGGTCATCGGCAATTGCAGCCCCGACCATTCGCCCATCTGACGGGCATAGGTGCCGCCTGCGTTCACCACATGCTCGCAGGTGATGGTGCCCATCTCGGTTTCGACCACCCACTCCCCATTCTCGGCCTGCGTGATGTTGGTGGCGCGGCAGTTGCGGACAATGCGCACGCCCTTCTGACGTGCCCCGGCTGCCATCGCCATGGTCACGTTGGTCGGATCGACATGCCCGTCATCGGGCGTGTACAGCGCACCCAGAACGCCTTCGAGATTGTAGAACGGGTGCAGCTCGGCCACCTTTTCAGGGCCGACAAGTTCGATATTGAAGCCCAGCGACCGGCCCACCGACAAGGTGTGGCGCAGCCAGTCCATCTCATCCTCGGTATAGGCCAGACGGAACGACCCGCAGCCATGCCACGTTACCGGTTGACCCGTTTCAGCCTCTAACGCGCCCGAATACAGCCCGATATTGTAATCCACACATTTGCCCAGCCCAAAGCTTGAGGTCGAATGCGTGATCTGGCCCGCCGCGTGCCACGTACTGCCGCTGGTCAGCTCAGCCTTTTCCAGAAGAACAGTATCACCGCCCCACCCTTCATGCGCGAGGTGATAGGCAAGACCGACCCCCATGACACCGCCGCCCACGATGACGACGCGGGCATGTGACGGCAAATGTTTCTCGGACATGATTTTTCCTCTTCCCGAGTCGCGTTTCTGCTCGACACGCTAATTCCACGTTTGTACCATCGTCAATCATGAATGACACAAATGTATCATCAATCGTTCTAAACCGACTGAGCCAGGAATGGGACGCCCTGACGCCCGAGGCCCAGAAAGCCGCGCGTTACGTGCTGGAAAACCCAACGGATGTTGGGGTTTCAACAGTGCGCGAGATCGCCGAGGCCGCCAACGTCAAGCCGAACACTTTCGTGCGCATGGCCCGACAGGTGGGGTTCGAAGGCTACGAGGATTTCCGCGCACCCTTCCGCGATGCGATTCG
The DNA here is from genome assembly GCF_056159225.1 of Ruegeria sp. AWH4_226. Taxonomy (NCBI): domain Bacteria; kingdom Pseudomonadati; phylum Pseudomonadota; class Alphaproteobacteria; order Rhodobacterales; family Roseobacteraceae; genus Ruegeria; species Ruegeria sp. AWH4_226. Next base: position 2,335,219 of record NZ_JBSWUU010000001.1, read on the forward strand.
TAAAGGCACGGTCTCGTTTCCCGACCGCGCCCGTTGGCTGCAGGACATCGGCAAGTCCGGTGAGATGGGTGGGCTCTATGCCGATATGATCGGTGCCGCGATCCGCAATATCGAAGAAACCTTTGCAGGGATTGATGCTCAGCGCCTTGAGAAAGCCGCCGAAACGATCTGGACTTCACGACAGGTGTTTACTCTGGGCGTCGGCGTCAACAATTCGAACGCGCGGAATTTCACGTATCTTGCCTCAACGGGGATGAAGCAATTCCATGCCATCCCCAGACCCGGCTCCACACCGGTGGACGATCTGGCCTGGGCTGATGAACAGGACGTGCTGATTGCCATTACATGCCATCCCTACCGCACCGAGGTAATTGAGGCGATCAAACTGGCGCGGCAACAAGGTTTAACTGTCATCGGCATTTCAGACAGCCCTGCCAGTCCGGTCATACTGAACGCGCAGCACGGGTTTGTCGTGGCCGCCGACACACCGCAATTCTTCCCGTCATCCGTTTCGACCATCGCTTTGCTGGAAACGCTACTGTCCTTCGTGATCGCCGGCTCCAGCGATGAGATTGTCGAGCGCGTGGCAAGATTTCACCAACGCAGACACCAACTAGGCCTCTACGCGGAGGAGCCCGAATGAACGCACCGCTGACCCACTCTCTGGACGCTCGGTACTATACCGACGCTGCAATTTTCGAGCGTGAGATGCAGGGACTTCTTGCGCGAACGTGGCAGTTTGCCGGCCATGTGGCGCAGGTGCGGGAAACAGGCGACTACTTTGCGTTCGAAATCGCCGGGCAAAACCTGTTCTGCATCCGCGGGCGCGATGGCGAAATCCGCACTTTTTACAATGTCTGCCAGCACCGTGCGCATGAAATGGTGACGGGTGCGGGAAACACCCGCGTCGTCGTCTGCCCTTATCATGCTTGGACGTATGAGCTGTCCGGCCAACTGCGGGCCGGACCAAATATCAAGTCCGTCCCCGGCTTTGACCGCAGCGCGATCTGCCTGACCTCGGTCCGGACTGAGGTGTTCAATGGTTTCATCTTCGTCAACCTGGATGACGAAGCCGCCCCAATGGATGAGTGGTACCCCGGCGTACGCGAAGAAATCCGCGCTTTTGTGCCTCAGATTGACGATCTCGAACCACTGGAATGGGTCGAGATACCAGAGAACTGCAACTGGAAGGTTAGTGTCGAGAATTACTCGGAATGCTATCACTGCCCGACCAATCACCCGACCTTCGCCGAGGGTGTGGTGAAACCCGAAACATATGACATCCAGCCCGATGCGAACGGCGGGTACGTCCTGCGTCATACAACCGAGTGTCAGAGCCTCGACAAGATGACCTATCCGATCGACTTGTCGGTGCCCCATGCCGGGGACTATCAGTCGTGGTTCCTGTGGCCGATGTTTTCGTTTCAATGCTACCCGGGCAACGTGCTGAACACATATCACTGGCGTGCCAATGATGCTGACCACTGTACCGTTTTCCGTGGGTGGTACACCGAAGGCGGTTCAGAAAGCGCAGTGATCCGGCAACTGGCCGTTCAGGATCGGGAAACCACGGTCGAGGAGGACATCAGGCTTGTTGAAAGCGTCCACCGCGGCTTGAAATCCCGGGGGTATCGACCCGGCCCGCTGGTGCTGGATCCCGGATGCGGGGTGATGTCCGAACACTCAATCGCCCGGCTGCAGCAGTGGATGCGCGAGGGCGTTGACTGACGCGTCATAGCGTCTGCCCCGTTGCTGCTAGCAGTAGATTGCCCTGCGCGATTCCCGGACTGTAAGCCCTAGCTCAAGCCAACCGCAGTCTGTTTGCCGACGCGGCTTTCCGAATATCCTCAACCGGCGACCTGATTTTATGGTGGGTCGCGTATTCCTGTATTGACGCATGCAGCGAAGTCAGGCACTCGTTAAACACGATGGTTCCCTGGGACATGCGCCCATGGATGAAAAGGGAATACGGTGAGGACTGCCGCGTGGCGCCAAATCCGTGACTGCCCCCGCAACTGTAAGCGGTGAGCGACGCCAAGAATCCACTGGCCGAAAGGTCGGGAAGGATGGCCAAGCGATGACCCGCAAGTCAGGAGACCTGCCATCAAGTATAAACCAACCCGGGGCGGGGCGTCCTGGAAGGAGGCTTTGATGACACGTCATATGCGTGTTCTGACACTTGGCACCTTCTTTTTGCGCTTTGCATCAAGCGGAGCGCAGTATGCCAGCGACACGTGATCATTTCCTGCTGATATGTTCGAGCTGCAAAGAGGGTATGTCTGCAGAAGCATTAAGCCAGTCGCTGACCGACAAGTTGCCGACCGGCTTCTTGGTTCGCGCTATTGCTTGCATGGCAGGGTGCGAAAGACCGACAACCGTTGGGTTTCAAGCCCATGGCAAAGCCCAATATCTGTTCGGTGATATTCAAACCGAGCAGGATATTCAGGCGCTGGCAGAGTTTGCACATCAATATCAAAACAGTTCAGACGGCTGGACCAATGCCACGGAAAGACCGCGCGCATTGTTTCGCAAGACTTTATCCCGAATGCCCCGAATCGAAGTGGAGACGTCCGGATGACCTGCCCTTCTTTTTTGGTTGCGCGTGATCTTGAATACTACGCCCTCAACGGCGACGTGCTTCTGCAGCACGCATCATTTGAGCTGGAAGAGGGGGCCATCCTCGCCATCGCCGGACCGAACGGCGCGGGAAAGACGACACTGCTGAACCTGCTGTGCGGGGCGGCAGAGCTTGTTTTGGGCGATGTTTGGATCAAAGGCCAAAGCCTGAAACAGATGTCCGCTGCGGAAAGGGCCAGAATGATGGCCGTGGTCAGTCAGCAGGAATTGCCGGATGGCCGGCTTGGTTTGCGGGACTATGTTGCATTGGGTCAGATTCCGATCCTTTCGGACCGATCTACCGAGGAGCACGCCAAGGATCTGGACCGGATCATTAACCTGACCGGACTGGATGGTCTGGCAGAAAAAAAGATGGCGGTCCTGTCCGGCGGTGAGCGTCAGCGCGCCCATATCGCCCGTGCCCTGGCGCAAAATCCCTCGTTACTGTTTCTGGACGAGCCGACAAATCATCTTGATCCTGACGCCAAGGGCAGGATGCTGTCATTGGTCGCCGACCTTGGCATCACGGTGGTGATGATCGTGCACGATCTGGTTATGATCCCCGAATTTGCCACTCATGTCGCGCTGATGAAATCTACCCGGATCACCAGTTTTGGCCCCGTGGCCAAGGTGCTGACGCCCGAGCACGTGCGCGACACGTTTGGTGTCGATTACCTGTGCTTTCATCACGAAGGCCGCGTAATCCCGGCGCTGGATATAAGAAAAACAACTGTTTCAACCTAAAAAAGGGAGTGCTTCTCATGAGAAAATTTTGGTCTGTGGCGCTGGCCATGCTGATCGCAGGTGGCGCGTCCGCGCACGAAGTGACCATTGACAATTGCGGCGAACCGCTGGTTTTCGACACCAAACCCGAGCGCCTTGTGGTGCATGACATGAACATGACCGACATGGCTTTTGCATTGGGACTTCAAGACAAGATTGTCGGCCTGACCGGCATCACAGGCTGGTACAAGACCAGCCCCGAATTTGACCAACTGCGTGGTGACATCCCCGAGATCGCACCGAAATACCCAACCGTCGAAAACCTTGTCGCGGTCGAGCCTGATCTGTTCTTTGCTGGCTGGTATTACGGTATGAAGCCCGGCGGCGATGTGACACCGGACACACTGGAGCCTTTTGGGATAAAGACTATGATCCTGACCGAAAGCTGTGTGCATTTGGACAAAGATCGCCCGGCCGCCAGCATGGACCTTCTGTTCGATGATGTCTTGCGCCTGGGCAAGGTCATGCATGTCGAAGACAAAGCAGAAGGGCTTGTAAACGGCTGGAAAGAAGAACTGGCCGCTATTGAAGCACAGACCGCAGAACTACCCAAACCACGGGTGTTCCTGTTGGACGGTCCGGCGGACGCGCCTTTTACCGCAGGCAAGTTTGCCATTCCTGATGCAATGATCGCTGCTGCGGGCGGTGAAAACGTTACGCACGACATGGATACCAGTTGGGGTCGAACCTCGTGGGAGGCCGTCGCAGCCGCGAACCCGGAATTCCTGATTTTGCTGGATTATCAAACCGGCAACGGCGCCGAGGATACCTTTAAGTTCCTGCAAGATCACCCGGTGATGTCTGAAACCGATGCTGTGAAAAACGAGCGCTGGATCGGGCTGCGGTATGAAGAAATGACTCCGGGGCCAGCGAATATCGAAGCGATCTCGAAAATGGCTCGGGCGATGCATCCGGGTCTGAATTAATATGGGCCGAACAGGTCTGATATTCTTGCTGGGGGCGGTCACTCTGATCGCCCTTTTGCTTATCTCAACCGTGTATGGGACAACGCCCATCCCTGTCATGGATTCTGTTAACGCGGTGTTGATAGGGACTGGCATAGTCGAAGGTGACATGGGTCCAACGCATCGCATCGTCTTTGACCTGCGTTTACCCCGAGCATTGTTCGCAGCCGTAATTGGCGCAGGCCTGGGCATTGTCGGCGTTGTTCTGCAAACCACAACGCGCAACGATCTGGCCGACCCTTTCCTGTTTGGTCTGTCCTCGGGCGCAGCGGCAGGAGCGGTGTTTGTCATCACTGTGACCGGAGATCTTCTGGGGTTCTGGACCTTGCCACTTGCGGCATTTTTCGGTGGGCTGATAGCATCTGGTATCGTGCTGGCGCTGGTTCATGCACTGCGAACCAGCGCGCCGGAAAAACTGATCCTTGCAGGTCTGGCGGTGTCATTCCTGTTTTCGGCCATCACTAACTATCTGATTTTTGCAGGCGACAGCCGCGCGGCGCATTCAGTGATTTTCTGGATGCTGGGCGGGCTGGGTCTTGCCCGGTGGGAAACCTTCCCGTTGGTCTGCGTCGGATTGCTGCTAATCTTAACCTATTCGCTGTACCGCAGTCGCTGGTTGGACGCCCTTCTGACCGGGGATCTTACGGCCTCAACCCTCGGCGTACCGGTGCAAGCGCTGCGATTTAGCATGTTTTTTGCTGCGGCCCTCGCTACCGCGGTTTTCGTCTCGGTCGCGGGAGTGATTGGGTTTGTCGGCTTAATGGTGCCACATATCGCCCGAGGTATTGTCGGCCCCTTACACCGGCAGCTTTTACCAACAGCCGCATTAGTGGGTGCGGCGTTGTTAACGGGATCAGATATCGTCAGCAGGCTTTTGCTGGCACCTCAGGAACTGCCTGTCGGAATAGTCACGACCTCAATCGGTTCGGTTTTCGTGTTCCTGCTGCTGTTTCGCATGGCGCGCGCAAGCCGTTCGTGACGAACCTGCGCGTTTACAGTATGATACACGCTTTTGTCTAAGCCTTTAGAACTTAACCGGCATCCAAGACTTTACGGGCAACGCGAAAACACTCCAGCGCTTGCGGCACACCGCAATAAATTCCGACAACATGAATAATGGCCCTGATTTCCTCTTTTGAAACACCGTTGTTAATCGCGCCTTTACAATGAATTTCCCATTCGTGCATTTTACCCAAGGCACCGATCATTGCGAGGTTCATCATTGACCGGGTCTTGGGGTCAATCACGTCATCGCCCCAGCCGAACCCCCAGCACCAGGCTGTCATTGCTTCTTGAAACGGGCGGGTGAAGTCATCGGCAGCAGACAGGTTCTTTTCCACATATTCCGCACCCAAGGTGCCCTTGCGTTGTTCTAAACCTTTCAGGAAAAGGTCTTCGTCGAAAATATCGGCCATGTGAGGTCTCCGGTTTTTCTGTTCGTTGTTCAAACCAATGCAACTTTATGACGCAGGCGCAAGGCTTTACCGAAAGCGTCTTTTCGCAATTCAACCGGCAATACGTTCCGAAGGTTGTCCATCAGTGCCGTGAAACCCCCACGCCCGACTTTGCATTGGGCGCAACGCACGTCGGGTTGTCTGGTCGCTAGGATCTGCTGCACATTTCTCACAGGATAGAGCAGGCTTGCGCAGCGACCTGAGATCTGCCGCCTTCTTGTCAGTCTTGTCAGCAACGCTTGGCTTTGGCATTCTGCTGGCCGTCGGCGGATCAATCTTGTCCTTCGCTGATCACAGCTTTGTCGTCGCCTATCCAGTTCTATGCATTCTTGCTGCGGGTCATTTTCTGAATGGCGTCACAGGACCGTGCGGAATGCTGCTGAACATGACTGGCCACGAAGCCCTGAACGCGAAAATCTCTGTCGCATTTCTGGGCTTGTCCGTTCCGGCCATTGGTTTGGGGGCGTTTTTCTACGACGAGTTAGGCATTGCAATCGGAATGGCCGGAACACTGAGTGCTTCTCAGTTGACGATATACGTGACCAGCAAGCGAATAACCGGTTTCGATAGCTCAGTTTTAGGTTTTTTCGCCGCGCGGAAATGCAATCGCATAACCCACTAAGGCAGTCACACCGTCCCTTAATCAGACAACCTTAGTGACACCGAAACTTTCGGATGACGGCTTTCACCACAAAAAGGGAACTGGCACGTCGGTTCAAACCCTATGAACTTTGAACCTTTTTAACGTGTGTCACGCGTCAGCGAACACTTAATACACTTGGGCGATAGGGTTTTCACCTTTGCGGACTGCGCCCCGATACATGCCGTTGCAGTTAAAAGGCATGGCGATATTGCCCCGACGATCTACTGAAATGACACCGCCGCTGCCGCCATGTTCTGCCAGATCGGTCAGCACAACCCAGTTCGCGGCAGTATGAATATCCTCTTTCGCATATTTCATTCGCGACGCGATCTCATGGGCGGCGCAGCGTTGCAAAAACACTTCACCATATCCCGTTGCAGAGACCGCGCAGGTACCATTGTCAGCAAAGGTGCCCGCGCCGATGCAAGGCGTGTCGCCAACCCGCCCCGGCGCTTTGGCCGTCATACCGCCGGTGGACGTCGCTGCCGCAAGGTTGCCGTGGATATCCAGGGCAACTGCACCCACCGTACCATGCCGACGTGCCGGATCGTCAGCCTCCTGCCCATGTGCGCGAAGGTGCAACGTGTCCTGCAGCATATCCCAGCGTTTCTGCGTAAAGAAATACTCACGTTCCTGGATCGGGACTCCCGCAGTCTCTGCAAGGCGCAGCGCGTTTTGTCCAATCAGGAACACCTGGTCCGTTTGTTCCATAACCGCGCGGGCAACCCGCACCGGATTGCGCGGCCCGAATATTCCCGCGACAGCCCCGGCGCGGCGGTTCTGGCCGACCATTACGGCCGCATCCATTTCCTGATTGCCTTCGGCGTTAAAGACCGCACCCTTTCCCGCATTGAACAGTGGATCGTCTTCCAAGGCGCAAACGGCTTCAGTCACGGCATCCAAAGCCGTTCCATTGTTCCTGAGCACGATCTCGCCCGCCTCAAGACATGAATGCAGCGCGGAAAGAATGGTGTTTTCGGTTTCGCGGGTCATTTCCTCGCTTGGGGGCACCCCGGCGCCGCCGTGAATGGCGAGTGCGTACATCAGATTTCTCCGTTATCAAATTTGGTTCGAACGGCGAGCGCAAAGACTATCTCAGCCTCTCTTCCCTGCCTTAAGTTTAAGATTAATGCTGAAGAATCTGGCTTAGAAAGCGCTTGGCGCGATCGGTCTGGGGGCGTTCGAAAAAGGCAACGGGGTCATTGGCTTCGATCACGCTGCCTTCCTCCATAAAGACAACCTGATCCGCAACTTCGCGCGCAAACCCCATTTCATGCGTGACGCAGATCATTGTCATGCCGTCGCGCGCGAGCTCTATCATTACGTCCAGCACCTCTGAGATCATTTCTGGATCAAGCGCTGATGTTGGTTCGTCAAACAGCATCACCTTGGGGTCCATCGTCAACGCTCGGGCAATTGCCACGCGCTGCTGCTGGCCACCGGACAATTGTCCGGGGAATTTCTGCGCCTGCTCCGCGATGTGAACGCGCGACAGCAGCGACAGCGCTTTTTCCTCGGCATTCGCACGTGAAACACCCAGCACCCGGCGCAGGCCAAATGTGCAGTTGTCCAAAACGGTCATATGGGGGAACAGGTTGAATTGTTGGAACACCATCCCGACCTTCCGACGAATGGCTTCGATGTCTTTCAGGTCTTCGGCCAACTCGACACCATCCACGGTAATATGGCCGGCGTTATGTTGCTCAAGATTGTTAATGCAACGGATCAAAGTTGACTTGCCTGACCCAGACGGCCCGCAAATGACAAGTTTTTGGCCCTGCATGACATCAAGCGACACATCACGCAGCGCGTGATAGTCATCATACCATTTGTTGACGCCATTCAAGGCAATGATCGGAGATTGAGTAGTCATGAGGATTTTCCTTGTAGCGGATCAGCGCCGTGACGCTTCGATGCCGCGCTCAAGATGGGCGCCATATTGCGCTATCGAGAAACAGATGACGAAAAAGAAAAAGGACACCAGCAGCAAGCCTTCGACATGTAGGCCGATCCATTCGGGGTCCTGAAACACCGCCCGCACGGTGCCGACAAGTTCCAGCAGCCCAACGATCATCACCAGCGTGGTTTCCTTGAACAGGCCAATGAAGTTATTGATCAGCGCCGGTACGGAATTTCGCAGAGCCTGCGGCATGACGATGTATATGACCGTTTTCCAATAGCCACATCCCATTGCGTATGAGGCCTCGGTCTGGCCCCTGGGCAAGGCCTGAATTGCGCCGCGCAAAATCTCGGCCTTATAGGCGGCTGATACGAAGATCATCACCACCAAGACACGCAGCAAGCGGTCAATCTCCATTCCACCTGGCAAAAAGATCTGCAGCATCAGCGAAGCCATGAACAGAAAGGTCAAAAGCGGTACGGCGCGTACAAACTCGATATAGGCAACACAAATCCAGCGGATGACCGGCAAAGTGGATTGACGACCAAGGGCCAGCAGGATCGAAACTGGCAGCGAAAGACACATCGCAATTGCACCAAGGAAGAACGTCAACATCAGACCGCCAAAAACGGTCGATGGCATTTTTTCCAAGATACCGCCGCCTTTAAGAAGCAACCAAAGCGCAACCGGAAGCAGGGCAATATAGGCCAGCATGACCTGGCGTGGCAGTTTTCGCGAAAACAACAGCGGAAAGGCCAGTACGCCCAAAAGGAATGCTGCGTTCACACGCCAGTGCTGTTCGGCCGGGTATGGTCCATAGACAAAGACGTTGAAAAAGTCGGCAATGGGAATCCAGCAAGCCGCGTCTTCGGTGCAAGCCGAACGGCCTTCACCGGTGAACACCGCAGAAAACAACAGCCAATCCAGCGCAGCCGGGACCTGCCACACCAGAAAAACTGCAATAACGATTGTGATCACTGTGCTGAGGGCGTTTTGGAAAAGGTTGGACTGAGCCCATTTGAGACATCCCCCAAGCGACCATGCGACCCTTGGTTGGGCACGCGCAGCAACCGGCGCGCCAGTGATTTTCTCAACAAACATTGGCTATCTTTCCTTGATTTGCACGGCTTTGTTGATCCGGCCCATGATCGCGGACAGAGCAAGGTTGAGGACCATGTAGGTCAGCATCACAATCGCGATACACTCGATAGCCTGTCCGGTGATGTTCAGCGTGCTGCCACCCGTTGTCCCCATCACATCAAGGAACCCAATTGCTGTTCCCAGTGCCGCAGCCTTTAGGATGTTGATATAATTTGAGGCCATCGGCGGTACGATCGCACGCAGGGCCTGAGGGATCACCACTTCGAGCATGACCAGCTTACGTGGCGCACCAAGGGCCTGAGCGGCCTCGGCTTGCCCCTTGGGAACGGCCATAACGGCGCCGCGGATAACCTCTGCGCAGTGGGTGGAAAAGTAGACAGTCACAGCAACCCACAAGGTCATGAATTCGGGCGAAAGAACCATCCCGCCCTCGAAACCGAACCCTTTCTTGACGGGGTATTCCACATGCGCAGGAACCCCTGCAATCAGTGTTGCAATCAGCGTGACCGCGCCAACCACCGCCAGCGCTGCACCCAGCCGGATCACGCGCGAGAGGTGATGCAGTCGGACCCAGGCAGCAACGGCACCGCAAGCGCAGAAAACCAGAAAGACCACCAGCCCCGTGGTTTCGTATTGCCAATCAAAGGCAGGGAAGATGACACCGCGGTTCGAGACAAAGCCCATGTCAAACAGCGGAATGGCCTGGCGCGCCGCAGGCAGAGCCAGAAATAGGCCATACCAAAAGAAAATATGCACGATCACCGGGACATTTCGCAGATATTCCAGAACAACGCGCGAGGTTTTGGAAAGCAGCCAGTTCGGCGACAATCTTGCCATTGCCAGCATCAGGCCCAGAAGAGTTGCCGTCACGATGGTAATGACCGCAAAAAAGATGGTGTTGAGTGTTCCGACCCACCAGGCGTACGCATGGCTGGCAGTCTTCGGAGAATAGTCGATAAGCGAAAAGTTGATATCGTATCCGGCACGTTCCGTAAGGAAACCAAACCCACTGGTAACGCCAGAGCTTGTCAGGTTTCGTGCCGCATTCAACCCGGCTGATGCGATCAGCAATGCCACACCTGCCAGAGCCAGCGCTTGCAGTGTCAGACTGCGCAGCTGCCTGTTATTCCAAAGTTTCAACATAGAGAGCTCTTCGGCAGAAAAAGGGGCGAAGCAGCCGAGACCGCTCCGCCCGTATCGTCAACGGATCGGGTACGCGTAAAGCAGACCGCCTTGGCTCCACTGTGCGTTCAGGCCACGCTCAAACGCGAGCGGAGTATCTTGTCCAAGGTGGCGGTCGTACAGTTCTCCGTAGTTACCTACCGCTTCGATTGCGGCGCGCGCCCAGCCGGGTTCTAACCCCAAACCTTCACCGACGCTGCCTTCGGTGCCAAGCAATCGCTTGATTGCGGGTCCGCCCGTCTCAGCCATCTCTGCAGTATTTGCTTGGGTCACACCCATCTCTTCCGCCGAGATCAGCGCCATCGCGGTCCAGGTCGCAACATCACGCCAGCGGCCTTCCCCAGCCTTAACGTAGGGACCAAGCGGCTCTTTCGAGATAACCTCGGGCATGAGCATATGTTCGTCGGGGTTCGGCATGCCAACCCGGTTCGCAGCCAGCGCCGAACGGTCATTGGTAATCACGTCACAACGATCGGCCAGATAGGCAGATTTCGCTTCGGCCGTGCTTTCGATGATCAACGCCTTGTAGGACATACCGTTGACTTCGAAGTAATCGTTGACGTTACGCTCGCTTGTGGTGCCGGGATACGTGCAGATGACTGCACCATCAAGATCAGCAGCGCTTGTCACGCCCAGAGCCTTCTTCACCAAAAAGCCTTGACCGTCATAGAACCAGGGGGTGGTGACATCGACACCGTTGCGCATATCGCGCGTCGCGGTGAAGGTGGTTGTACGGGAAAGAACGTCGATCTCGTTCGACACCAGTGCAGTCAGACGGTTCTTTGAACTCATAGTCGAGAATTCGACCTTGCTGGCATCACCCAAAACAGCTGCGGCCAGAGCGCGGCAATAGTCTACGTCAAAGCCCTGCCAGACACCGTTTTCATCCGGAGTGGCAAAACCGGCCTTACCCGGATGAATGCCACATTTCAGAATGCCGCGTTCTTTAACTTCATCAAGCTTATCAGCGAAGGCTGGGCCAGTGAAAATCGCGGCGGCGGCCAGGACGGCGGAAAATGTACGGTAAGTCATGCGCTCCTCACAAGTAGTGTACGCATTTGTTAGTAGAAAGATGCATTTTTGTATACATCTTTTTGGAACGCCGAACATATCGACCTAAAAACTCTCTATCCGCCTGAAATTTAGCATGAAATTTTGTCCCTGCGGACAGGGTGACGCTGAATACTCAGCCAGACGTCCTTAAACGGTGATTCGAACTACTTATTCGCCTGGACGGCCGCCAAACGTTCAATCAACGCATGAGAATTCAGCAGGATGTGGCTTTCCAATCGGTCGCGCGCACACTGCACATCGCCTTTACGACACGCATCGATAATCTCACGATGGTCCCGTAAGGACCTTTCACGATTGCGAAGCGATTTCGTAAGCGAGCGCAGTCTGGCCATGGAACCTGCGCTTAAATCCTCAATCAAGGCCAAAGTATGCGGCTTATTGGCCGGAGCACACAGCGTGCGGTGAAATCTATGGTTCAATGCTTCCCATTCATCTTCGCCACAACTGGACATTTTCTCATTAATTTCTGCGGCTTGCTCTAACTGCTCTGATGTCATGACCGGGATGGCGAGCCCAAGCATCCAAAGCTCTAACTGGCACCGGATTTCGTAATATTCTTTGATCAATGCGGGGTCGATACTGGCCACAAGCGTCCGACCGGTTGGCGTGATTTCAACCAACCCTTCGACCGCGAGCTCTTTCAAGGCTTCGCGCACCGGTGTCCTGCTGACACCCAGAAACTCAGCTATTTCCGTCTGCCGAAGAGGCTGTCCATGGGCATACCTGTTGCTGAGCACCAGCTCACGAAGACGCTCGACCGTCTGACCGGTTTGGCTTTTCTTTTTCTCAGATGTCATAATTTCATCCTGCGTGAATTTGCCGAGTTAGGACAGAAAAAGCACTTACCGTGTACTCTTTTATTCAGAAAGTATACTTTTTTGGCATAACTATCTACCTTTTGGATGCAGGAGTGGGCATTTAATCCAAAAGTCGGTGCGCAACAGAATCTCTGCGCGAAATCGCGACCGAAGTCAGACCGATTTCTGCAAGGTGACTCAGCAGGTGGTGCTCAGGTATTCCACTGATGTCAGTTTTGGTGTGACCTGCCCCACATCTTCAAAAAAACTTTTTTCGCCTTGCGATTACAGGATCATCGCGTCGATCCCTTAGGGGATTGCAGGTGTTTCCTCGTCAATGATCACCAGTTCCTGTACACCCGTCTGAACCCGGTGTAAAAAGCCCGACATCACCTGCCGCGCCTCGTCCGCGCAAATGCCGATAGTCACTTCAACAACGGCATTGCGAAGGCGGGCAAAGCCACCGCCATTCACGCGTGGATCGGGGTCCTGAATGGAGCAGACAACCCGCCTCACACCCGCCTCTATGATCGCGTCGGCACAGGGCGGCGTATGACCCCAATGGCAGCAGGGTTCCAACGTAACGTATAGAGTGGCGCCTTTAGCTTCACGTCGGGCCAGCTGCAGCGCTGATCAGAGCTGGGTCGGGTTTGGTGCATCGCCATAAACTTCGTCCGGGTCGAAGGTTTTCTGGTCTTCCAGAAACACCAGAGGGCGCCCGGCATCGCGTCCAACCGGCACTGCACGGTAAAAGCAGGACCGATACCCCACATGGCAGGACGCGCCCGAGCCGGCGACTTCCACTCGCAGCCAGATCGCGTCCTGGTCATCGTCGATCCGGGCTTCGACGACGTTCTGAACAAGACCGGAAGTGGCCCCCTTGCGCCACAGAACCTGTCGCGCACGGCTGTAGTAATGGGCCTCGCCGCTTTGGATCGTCAGCCTGAGCGCTTCGGCGTTCATCCAACCCAGCATCAAGACCTCACCAGTCCCGGCATCCGTGGTGATACAAGGCATCAAACCGTCGTCGCCAAATTTTGGCGAAAGATCGTGGCCTTCCTCGACCTGCACGACCGAGTTTCGGGTGTGGAATTCGACTTGGCTCATGGTCTACTCACGCTTGACGTTATGTTATAACTAACACCCTTCTTGCGTAGGATGGCGGCATTGTAAAGGGCCGCGCGATCATCAACTTCGACGTATTCGAGATCTTGGTGCAGGTGCAGACCAGATATCCAGCGATCCTCAAAACGACGCGACTCCCGACATTCAGATCTTGGCCCAATCCATTACCTTTACTCGTTGGAGCCATTGTCAAAAACAGCCTGCGCCATGATAGGCTCTCCATTGCTCACAAGGTCGGAATGATCATTGGCGTTGAGTGTGACGGTAACAGTGTTACGACCCGATGGCACCTCTGACAGGTGAAATGCCGGCCCATAAAGCCGCGTTACTTTCCTTCCATTCAGATAAAGGTGCGCGTGCCCGTGGTTGGGAAGGTTTCCCTGATTCACCATGTCGGGGGCGAAAGTGAAGCGTTCGACCGAGATGAAAACGTTCCAGCCGTTTAGCAAGTCTTCCTCAACGCTGACTGTCAACGCTGGTACATGGGCTGGATCGACCTCCATCGTTTTATGTGTATGGGCCGGACCGTGGTGATCTGCTGATGCAGTCTGCTGCGGCACCTCAGTGAGTGCCGGGGCGAGCAAAGCCCCGATCAGAACTGCAGCAACGGTCCAATACGCAAGGTAAAACGGTTTCAGCCGAAACGTACGACGCATCATCATGAGCGTAGTCCTTTTGCGGGTGTCAACGAAGCGATTGGCCAAAGGCGAAACCGCGGCTGTTGCTTGGACGTGATCTTCAAACGCTGGCCATAGCCCAGGACCAAAAGGATCAGGGCTGTGGCAATTATGGGCAGATGTCCAATCAGCTCGACAAGCGCCGCGTCATTTTGATCCTGAAGCAGGAAGACGACGTTGGAAGTAAGCATCAGGCAGGCGACGGCAAGGATGTTGAGCCGGGTCACCACACCGAGGACCAGAATCACGCCAAAGACGATCTCCATCACACCTGCAGACAGAACAAAAAGCCGGTCATCATAGCTGTGAAAGCCAAGATACGGCATGAAGTTCCAGCTGTGATCGGCAACAAACGCCTGCCCCAAGGCAGCTGGGTGAAGCTTCTCAAAAAAGCCCAGCATGATCAGAGAAAGGCCGGTTCCGATCCGCAGCACATCGACAGAATAGGGTTTTAGCCGGTGCCGCATTTGTGCATCAGGAAAGGCATTGAACAGGATAAACAGCGCGATGCCTACGACATTCACGTATTCAAGCGCGCGAACACCGAACTGGACCATCATCCCAAGAAACATTAGCAGAAGAAGAAGCGCAGCGTGATGCAAGAAGTGGTTGCTTAGCAGAAGAAGCCCGATCCCGGCCTGCAGGAAAAGCATGCTTTTACCCATCGACCCAAATGCCTGAAAATGCGGCGCGACCAGCCCACCTTCGTAGGCGGTTAAGAGCAACGACATGCCGGTGAGGATGCGCATAAGCTCCATAACGTCGTGGCGAATCTTGCTGTCTGGCACCGAAAGGGTCGGCAGCTTCATGTCGAGGACAATTGCGACGCCAACCAAGGCAAGCGCAATTGCGATCCAGATCAGAACCGCAGGTTCAAAGATCGTGTAAGGCTCAAAGTCAGAGATGTCCCGACCCTCGTCCACGAACCAGCGCACATGGCCCAGAACATGTGTTGGTACCACTGCCAACGCGGTACTAAGCGCAACAGATGCTGTGAAAAACTGTGATCTGTGTATCATTTCGATCTCCCACATTGCGCCCGTTGGTCGTCCGCTTTGCTGCGGCGTCGACAGTTGGCTCACAGAAACGCGTGTCGGACATCGGGCGTGGCGATAATGGTCGGACGCTACGCCGAATCCTTGCCTGTCAGTTAGGACAAAGACCCCACCAAATCTGCCAACTTAGCCAGACTGCGGCATTTGGCGGAAAACGAGGGGTCTTTGTCGTAACGGAATCTGCACGAATTTGCTAAATGTCTGACTATGACAAAGACAATTGATACTTCGACGACATCGCGAAGCCGCCGGGTCTTGATGATCGCCTACCCCGGCGTGCATAACCTTGATGTGGTTGGCCCGCTCGAAATTCTTGCGACGACCAAGTTCTTTGTGTCCGGTGAACCAGAACCTTACGAGGTCGAGATCATTGCTGCTGATGCGGGTCTGGTAGAGGCCAGCTCTGGACTTACTATCCCCGCTACAAAGTCCTTTGCTGACATTGAGCGCGACACGGGACCTATCGATACCCTGATGGTGGCCGGCGGGCATGGCAATTCGGCACAAATGAAGAACCCGGACCTTCTGAGCTTCATCCGCCGCGTTGCTCCGCGTGCGCAAAGGGTCGCCTCGATCTGCACGGGCGCACTGATCCTGGCCGAGGCAGGCTTGCTTGACGGCAAGCGCGCAAGCACACACTGGTTTTGGTGCGGCACGTTGGAAAAGGACTATCCCAAAGTGCAAGTCGATCGCGATGCAATCTACGTCCGTGACGGCGAGGTTTGGACCTCGGCGGGCGTGACATCCGGCATGGATCTGGCGCTTGCACTTGTAGAGATGGATTGGGGCCACGAGATTGCGCTGCAGGTCGCACGCTTCAGCGTGATGTACATGATGCGCCCCGGCGGCCAGTCCCAGTTTAGCGCGCAACTGATCGCGCAGCGGGCCGAAGACCCAGCCATCAGCGAGACGCTGGAATACGTACTTGCCACACCGGGCGATCCGCTAACTGTCACAGCGCTCGCGGCGCGCGCACACCTGTCGGAGCGTACATTCGCGCGCCGTTTCAAGGATGAAACCGGAATGACGCCTGCGGCTTATGTCGAAACCGCGCGGGTGCAGGCGGCACGAGTGGCGCTGGAGACCACCGCTCATGGGGTAGAGCAGATTGCGTATGAAGCGGGTTTCCAGAACGCAGAGCGCATGCGCCGCGCATTCCAACGCCATCTTGGCGTGTCCGCGTCGGATTATCGTGCCCGTTTCGGCGGCGTGCGACACACTGCCGATCTGATCCACGACAAGCCCGGTTACCGCTGCAAAAACTACAAACCGTGAACCTAAGATATCTCTTTGACAACCCACTCTAGTCTGACGGTCGGTCGTCGAACACTCCGGAAACGTGGCCGGAAGAACTGCCGAATTGATCGGTCATATAGTAGCGCAACACCTTCGGTGACAAAAAATCATCCGACTTTCCAGCGTGATTTCCGCGCCTTGCCGATCTGTATCAGCGAACAGAACTTCGCCTAGAACTTTAAAGGTCAAAGCCTTGGCGAACCTTGGACTTCTTTGTTCCTATCTGGTCGTATCGCTGACGGCTGTGGATACTCGTCGCGACGACGGGTCAAAGCCCTTTTCTCGTTTGAGTGTTTACTGGGTCTTTTGTTTATCGCGCGACTTTTCCGCCCGAGCAGCGCCTTGGAAAGGGCCACCGAAAGATCGCTATCTTCAGGATCAAGCCGTAATGCAGCTTTCGAAACAGCCACGGCCTGATCGTTTAGTTTGAGCTTGGACAGTATCCGCGCAATATTTCGCAAAAGGGCCGACACGTCCTGCGGGCAGTCCTTCCCCCCGCTGATCTGTCGTGCCGGTTCATTTGTATCTGCTTGTCGCGTAATCAAAGACCGTCCCAAACGAAGCCAAAGCTTTGGCGACTCCGGATTGCGCTGCAACACTTTTAAGAATACGCGAGACGCGATGCCGTGGTGTCCCAACTGCGCAAGCGTGTACCCGTATAGATACATCACGGCGGGTTGGTTCGGATCGGTTTTCAGGATTTGGGAACAGCCGCGCTTTGCGGCAGCAAGATCACCTTCCCGGTAAAGCCTGAGAGTGTTCTGCCAGACGTACCGTAGGCAGTCTCGTTCCAGCTTGTCCCCCAGGTTGAGACCGGATTTGGTGTCCAATACCAGCGACCGTAGATGCCGCTCTTCTGAGCAAAAGGAGTACTTGTATGCCTCGTTCCCGCGCAGGAAATCATATTGCAGCATACCCTGGGAAATTGCGTGCCGGATGGCATAGGCGTGCGTCACAAGACCCGGAGAGGGCGGGCCTTTGAACGAAGTGTCACGAGCGCCAATATGGAAGTTGTAGGTCTTTTTCTCGTGGTCCACAAAAATGCCAAGCGCGCAAAGCGGGAGATCATCTTGCCAGAGGATCGGAAAGAAAAGCGTGTTTGTAAAATAAGCTGAACGGAGTATCCGGCGCGTTGTGGCTTGGATTCCAGGCAGTTGATCGCCTTTGCTTTCTCCCCACCTTTCGGTCCATAGCCGGTTCAATATTTCGATATCTCGCTCCAGCGTTTCAGCAGTCGTATGTGTGAAATGAAAGCTCTCTGAACCCTCCACTAAGCGTAGATATCGCCTGATCTTGTGTCGGGTATTTGAACTGAGGTTCTTCGATAGATATTCATCCCAATCATCCGGGAGCATCGTGTACGGACAAATTCCAAGGTCGATGCCGTTTTCATCCAGCATCCGATGTGACTTAAGCTCAAGAATCTCACCGGAAAAGGCATTCAGGAAAATTTGCAACCTGCGTTTAGAAGCTGGGGTATAGCGAAGTCGAAACCGCCGCCAATTCATCCTGTTCAGTATGTCTGCAAGTGCCACAATGGCTTTCTTCTCAAACTCTGGAATGCAAATGAACCCGTGATAATCCGAAACTCCGGCTCCGATCAGGTCCACCTCATTGTAGAACCCGTTTTCATCATGCTTGGTATACAGTCGAACCGGTAGAAACGCGACATAATCGGACTCGTCGTCGGATTCTCGGACGCCGATAACAAAGCCACCGCGCCCGATATTGTCTTTAGTTCCAAACAGCCAATCATGTGACAGGAAATACGAGGCTTCCGGGTCTGCCTTATATACAGCGTTCCATTGCGTTTTCAGATCGACAATGGCTTGCCAGTTTTTGATTACCTCTGCTTTCATTGTGTCCTTCCGATCGCTTGGAAAGGCAACAACGAAGGGCGGTGAGGGTCGTTCGAAAAACTCTTGAGGATAGGGAGTTTCCCCAATGGCTTAAACCCGAAAGAACAAGCTGGAAGGGCCTGATGCAAGCCAAATTTATTGGTTTGCCGATTGCCGGTGAAACGGTATCTCCCTCTGCAGTCGGTCTGTTCAAAAGCTTCAACTCTGATGGCGGGTGTAGTGTTCCCCGCAACCCGTTGCTTCATCTCGTTACCCAAAAGACGCAGCTGCGTCTGAAACATGTACATTCATACACGTTAATTTGGGCCCTTCTTTACGGCTAAAATGTGGCGGAGAAGGCAACAGAAAGCCGAATTAATTTACGGATTCGAAACGATGTAATATCTACGCTGCCTTTAAGGCAATAACGTCCACAATACGGGTTCACCCTCCGCTAGTGTTCAGAATCAAATTGATATCTGCGAATGAAACCGGCGTTTCAATAAATCTGATTCCGGACGACGAGAGTGCTTTCTTTGAGCATAGCATCTTCGCTGTGCGTAACTGGAAAGGGCGCAAAATCACGAACGTAATCGTAACCATGATTGATTTTCTGCCTCGGAAGTATTTGGGAGCTTTGCGTTTGGGAATGTGAAGAGGTTGGGAATGCGCGTGTGTTTTTTGCGGATCGCGGTTCCGATGGAGACGATGCTTGAACATTTTTGGGCGCGTAGAATTAGCAACCGTTTAGAGCGATTGGAAGGTGTGCCCTATCGGGCTGCGTTTTGAAGCGGTCGCGAGAGGTCCGCTACAATCCCGTGGTCCGTCCTGCCTCAAATGAAGAGGCGTTGAGGATTTAAGTTCCTGGAGGCGGTGTTTAGGCGAATGGGTATTTGTGGGTTTTGTGTGCGGGTTTTGTGATTTAGGGTTTGGATTTCAGCATTCTTGGGCGCTTTACTTCTTGGATCGTTGTCGTCTTCACGTTCTGTTTTGAGGTTCTGCGCCGTGCGTGTTTTTGGGTTTGGTTTATGCGCCTGACGAGGTGAGATCGTAAAGTAAACAGTCCGGTGGACTGTTTATAGATCGAACGGGCTGTTGGGATTTGGTTGCGGGAGCAGGATTTGAACCTGCGACCTTCAGGTTATGAGCCTGACGAGCTACCGGGCTGCTCCATCCCGCGACACTTAGCGTTGGTCTACCGCCTATTCGGCTACTTGAGACCGGGTAGTGTTCTTTTCATCGTTTTGAGAGATTGGGGATTTTTCTAGGTTTGGCGGTGACCTACTCTCCCGGGGCTTAAGCCCAAGTACCATTGGCGCGGCAGTGCTTAACTTCCGGGTTCGGGATGGGACCGGGTGTTTCACTTGCGCTATGACCACCAAACCGAGGAAAATCCCCGTCGCTCTTTTTGCTTTGCAAAAAGGCGACGCGCAGGAGGCAGCGTATTCGCGAAGCGGATGCGCGTTCCTGCACGGTTGCTATGTCAATCAACATCGTCGTTTGAAGCGACGAAGTTATCCATGTTTACTGAGGTGTATGTTTTTGATTTGTCTTTCTGTTACTGGATCAAATCAAGCCTATCGGGCGATTAGTACCGGTCAACTGAACGCATTACTGCGCGTACATCTCCGGCCTATTGACGTGGTGGTCTTCCACGGCCCTCAGGGAGACCTTGTTTTGAGGGGGGCTTCCCGCTTAGATGCCTTCAGCGGTTATCCTTTCCGATCATAGCTACCCAGCACTGCCGTTGGCACGACAACTGGTCCACCAGTGGATCGTTCACCCCGGTCCTCTCGTACTAGGGGCAACTCCTCTCAAGTCTCCTACACCCACGGCAGATAGGGACCGAACTGTCTCACGACGTTCTAAACCCAGCTCACGTACCTCTTTAAACGGCGAACAGCCGTACCCTTGGGACCTGCTCCAGCCCCAGGATGAGATGAGCCGACATCGAGGTGCCAAACACTGCCGTCGATATGGACTCTTGGGCAGTATCAGCCTGTTATCCCCGGCGTACCTTTTATCCGTTGAGCGATGGCCCTTCCACTCGGGACCACCGGATCACTATGGCCGTCTTTCGACTCTGCTCGACTTGTCAGTCTTGCAGTCAGGCTGGCTTCTGCCATTGCACTCAACGAGCGATTTCCGACCGCTCTGAGCCAACCTTCGCGCGCCTCCGTTACGCTTTAGGAGGCGACCGCCCCAGTCAAACTACCCGCCACGCAGGGTCCCGGATCCGGGTAACGGACCGCGGTTAGACATCAAGAGTGCGAAGGGTGGTATCTCAAGGGAGGCTCCACCGCGACTGGCGTCACGGTTTCAAAGCCTACCACCTATCCTGCACATCACAATCCTGATGCCAGTGCGAAGCTGTAGTAAAGGTGCACGGGGTCTTTCCGTCTAACCGCGGGAAGCCTGCATCTTGACAGGCAATTCAATTTCGCTGAGTCGATGTTGGAGACAGCGGGGAAGTCGTTACGCCATTCGTGCAGGTCGGAACTTACCCGACAAGGAATTTCGCTACCTTAGGACCGTTATAGTTACGGCCGCCGTTTACCTGGGCTTCAATTCAAGGCTCTCACCTCTCCTTTTAACCTTCAGGCACCGGGCAGGCGTCAGACCCTATACGTCGTCTTGCGACTTCGCAGAGCCCTGTGTTTTTAATAAACAGTCGCCACCCCCTGGTTTGTGCCCCCAGCCCCTAGTTGCCTAGGAACCGGGCCTCCTTCTCGCGAACTTACGGAGGTATTTTGCCGAGTTCCTTCAACATCGTTCTCTCAAGCGCCTTGGTATGCTCTACCAGTCCACCTGTGTCGGTTTAGGGTACGGTCTGATGGAGGGCTATTTCCAGGAACTGCTCAGCAGCCCAACCAATCCGATAAGGCTGAACTACATCTGCAATCCGTCACATCCTCCTGGCCTAGGAATATTAACCTAGTTCCCATCGCCTACGCCTTTCGGCCTCGGCTTAGGGGCCGGCTTACCCTGCTCAGATTAGCTTTAAGCAGGAACCCTTGGACTTTCGGCGAGAGTGTCTCTCACACTCTTTGTCGCTACTCATGTCATCATTCTCACTAGTGATCTCTCCACCGGATGGCTCACGCCCCGGCTTCATCGAAAGAACTCGATCCGTCATTACATCCAGCTGCTTACACAACACAGATGCAAATACGGATGAGTTCTATGTCACACTACGCTCTGCTACCGATGCTTACGCATCCCTAGACTTCGGCTCATGGCTTGAGCCCCGTTACATCTTCGCCGCAGGACAACTTATTTAGACCAGTGAGCTGTTACGCTATCTTTAAAGGATGGCTGCTTCTAAGCCAACCTCCTGGTTGTTTTGGTCGTCCCACCTGCTTTCCCACTTAGCCATGAATTGGGGGCCTTAGTCGTAGGTCAGGGTTGTTTCCCTCTCCACTACGGACGTTAGCATCCGCAGTGTGTCTGCCATCTAGTACTCCCGGGTATTCGGAGTTTGGTTAGGATCAGTAAGCCTGTGGGGCCCCATTACCCATCCAGTGCTCTACCCCCCGGGGTATTCGGATGACGCTCTACCTAAATAGATTTCGCAGAGAACCAGCTATCTCCGAGTTTGATTGGCCTTTCACCCCTAGGCACAGCTCATCCCGATCCTTTTCAACGGATGTGGGTTCGGTCCTCCAGTAAGTGTTACCTTACCTTCAACCTGGCCATGCCTAGATCACTCGGTTTCGGGTCTGATCCCACGAACTCAACGCCCTATTAAGACTCGCTTTCGCTACGCCTACACCTAA